>DUAL01000001.1 GCA_012960835.1 Flavobacteriales bacterium
AAAATCCAATGGACATTATGTCCGTACGGGTTCAAGTCCCGTCCCGGGTACAAAAAGCAGAAACGAAAGTTTCTGCTTTTTTGTTTTATATGGTTTTCTATAATGATTAGAAAAATAGGTATCTTTATCAAAATATAAATTTAACTAACTTATGAAAAATATAGTTTTGATTCTAATTAGTGTTTCATTATTTCTTTCCTCTTGTAAGAAATGTAAAGATTGCATTAGAATATTTGAGACAGAATTTACGCCTATTGAACTGGATAGTATTTCTCAAAATATATACCGTGAAGTGGGTGGTTATACACTACCAAATGGTAATACAATAGATACTTTTTTTGCTTATACCAGTTGGGCTGATTTTTCCCTTTTTAATCTAAATGACTTAAATAAAGAACATCAATATTGTAATAATTCATTTACCACTGGTCCTACAAATTCATTAACCGAAAGAGAAAATCTGGATGAAAGTTGGAGGTCTAATGGAACGATTTACAATGATGGAACGGACAGTTCCGTATTTATTTTAGGAACATCTTATTACAATTGCAGATAAAACTATATTTTTTCTAGAATAGTTTCAGTTGCGCCAGCATTCGTTTTAATATAGTCCTTAGCAATTGATGTGTCAAAATTAGTAAACAAATCAAAAGCTAAATTTAGCTCAGTATAATTGGAAATGCTTTTTACCCCCTCTAATTCTATCAATTCTTCTGCCTCTTTAAATTTTGGGTAGTTAGGACCAAAAATAACAGGCAACCCAAAAGTTACTGCTTCCAAAATATTATGTATTCCTGTGCCAAATCCACCTCCAATGTACGCAATGTTGGCATATTGATAAAGAGAAGATAAGATGCCAATGCTATCAATGATAAGCACATTATTTGAATTGATATTTTCGGTATTTGCTTTTGAAAATAATTGTGCATTAGTTTGTTTTTCTAATTGAGCAATGTGGCGCATTTCGTGTGGTGCAATTATGAAATTGTACTGAGGGTTTTCTTTTATGAACTGACTTAAAAGCACCTCATCCTTTGGCCAAGTACTCCCACAAATAATAGTGGGTTTCGTCTTGCAAAACTGCTCAATTAAAGGAAATGATTTAGGATTCCTAGTAGTGGTTAGCACACTGTCAAAGCGGCTGTCGCCACTTATTGTGTAATTCGTTAGTCCTATACTTTGCAGTAAATCAGCTGAGGTTTTATCCTGTACAAAAAAGTGAGTAACATTTTGTAGTTGCCTTGCAAACCATTTGTTTTTGAAAAAGATTTGCTCATTTCTGAATATGGAGGAAACAGAATAAAAAGGAATGTTTTGCTTTTTGCATTCAGCCATATAATTAAACCAAAACTCATATTTAATAAAAATGGCTTTTATAGGTTTTACACTATTGATGAATTGTTTTGCATTTGCTTTTGTATCAGCAGGAAGGTAAAAAATCCAATCTACTCCATTATAATTTTTGCGTATTTCAAATCCGGATGGTGAAAAGAAAGTCAGTAGTATTCTATGGTTAGAATATTTTTGTTTGTAGCTTGCAATAATAGGTTTTCCTTGTTCAAATTCTCCCAATGATGCACAATGAAACCAAACAATATTTTGCTCTCCTTTTGTTGCTTCTACTAGTTTATCGAAAATATTTTTTCTTCCCTTTACCCACAACTTAGCTTTTGTATTAAATAGGGATGCAATATGAATTGCAACTACATAAAGTCTGATACTTATGTTATACAAAAAATGCATTATCGGTAATGAAACTCTTCTGTATTTTTCTTGAAGATGGGAATAATAAATCCTGCTTTTATGCCCAATAATATATCATTCCGATTGCTATCAGAGGTGTATTGCATCTCATCAAAATTGTAAGCTCTTAGGTTTTTGGTCCATCCTTTAATCAGTTCCACACCAGCAACAAACTTGATGTTATTTTTTTTACTGAAATACATATAATTTGCATTGACTTTCATGCTAATCCCCCCACTTAATCTATCGTACCCTTTTTTATACTCTTCGCTTAAATGAGGAATAAAATCTTCTTGTGTTTGGATGCGAATTTTGTGCTGCATATAGCCAATGCCCCCCACCACATATATGCCAGATGCATTACTCTCAGCAAAAGTAAAAGCTTTTCCGCCCAACAAAAAAGCAGAAAATCCTCTCTCGAAAGTAAGAATATTGGCAAATAAGCCATCTTCATTTATTATGGAGCCATCCTCAGTAGCTATATTATCAAACAGATTTTCGTTTTTTACTTTTTCTCCAAAAATATAAGAGCCATCCATACCAAAAAGCCAATTATCAGTAGTTTTCCTGATTACACTTATGCCAATGGAGGAGTTATCCCCAAAGCTTTCCTGCAAATCGGCCATAGGAAATTGGTGGGTGTAGTCAAACAATATTGCGGTAAGTGCTCTATGCTCTTCTTGTGCAGCCAATTGAAGTGTGGAAAAACAAAATAGAAATAATAAAACTTTTTTCATGGATTTTAATTCGCACCAAAGGTACGCTTTTTCGTTTTTTACAAACGCATACAGGCCGTAATAATTGCCTATATTTGCCGTTTAGAAAAATTGATGATGAAATTACAAATGGTTGACCTTGGCGGTCAGTACAGAAAAATACAAACTGAGGTAGACCTTGCCATAAATGAAGTGATAAGTTCGTCTGCATTCATAAACGGACCAAAAGTTCATTCTTTTCAAAGGGAGTTAGAGGAGTATTTAGGAATAAAACATGTTATTCCCTGCGGCAATGGTACGGATGCTTTGCAAATTGCTTTAATGGCCTTGAATCTTAAAAAGGGAGATGAAATTATTTGTCCTGATTTTACTTTTGTAGCTACTGCTGAGGTAGTAAAGTTATTAGGTTTGACTGCTATTTTTGTGGATGTGGACAAGGATAATTTCACGATTGATATTGAAAATATAAAAAGTGCAATAACTTCCAAAACTCGGGCTATTATTCCTGTTCATTTGTTCGGACAATGTACCAATATGGAGGCGATTCTAAAAATCGCAAAAGAAAATAATTTACATATAATTGAGGATACCGCACAAGCCATTGGTGCCAATTATATTTTTGCAGATGGCAAAAAACAAAAGGCGGGAACCATAGGTAATATAGGAACCACTTCTTTTTTTCCATCCAAAAACTTAGGTTGTTATGGAGATGGTGGGGCTATTTTTACCCATGATGATGCATTGGCAGAAAAGATGAGAAAAATGGTAAATCATGGCATGGAGGATAGGTATCATTATAAATATATTGGCGTAAATTCCAGGTTGGATAGTGTGCAAGCAGCAGTCCTGAGTGTAAAACTAAAACGACTGGAATCGTATAATTCTGCAAGAATTGAGGCAGCTGATTATTATGATAAATGTTTTGAAGGAAATGAGAAAATAAGCATTCCAAAACGAGTTAATTTTTCCACTCATGTTTTTCATCAATATACCTTAAAGTTAAAAGATATTAATAGGGATAAATTGTGCAAGCATTTACAAAATAAAGGCATTCCTTTTGGCGTTTATTATCCTGTTCCTTTGCATCAGCAAACCCCATATAAAGAGGAAAGATTTTCTGAGAGGAATTTCTTGGTAACGAATGAGCTTTGTAAAACAGTTCTTTCTTTACCTATGCATACTGAGCTTACTACTGAGCAAATGGATTTTATTAGTCAAGCTATTTTAGAAGTGATATAATGAGTAATTTCTCTACATATTTTGTACATCCAACAGCTGTAATCGATAAGGGGTGCACCATTGGGAATGGCTCAAAAATTTGGCATTTTTCGCACCTAATGGAAAAAGCAGAAATTGGCGAAAATTGCAATATTGGGCAAAATGTATTTATTGCAAATAATGTGGTTTTGGGTAAAAATGTAAAAGTGCAAAATAATGTTTCCCTTTATAGTGGGGTGATTTGTGAGGATGATGTTTTCCTGGGGCCTTCCATGGTTTTTACCAATGTAAAGAATCCAAGAAGTGCCGTTATTAGAAAAGATAAATTTCAAAAAACTCTTGTTAGAAAGGGTGCGACAATTGGAGCAAATGCAACTATTGTTTGCGGTGTCACCATTGGTAGTTTTGCTTTTATTGGTGCTGGTGCAGTTATTACCAAAGGTGTGCCAAATTATGCTTTGATGATTGGTGTTTCTGCAAAACAGGATGGTTGGATTTCAGAGTTTGGTGAGAAGCTGGAATTTGAAAATGGGATTTCCCTTTGCAGATCTAGTGGAGAAAAGTATAAATTAGAAAATGGAAAAGTACAAAAAATATGAGTGAGCAAAAGAAAATAGGATTTGCAGTTATTGGTTGTGGGCATATTGGCAAGCGTCATATAGCAGAAATAAAAGTAAATCTAAAAGGGGAACTTCTTGCAATTTGTGATGTGAAAGACAAATCGGAATTTGAAGATTTTGGCGTTCCATTTTTCAGTTCTTTGGATGCTCTTTTACTTTCCGATATTTGCCCTGATGTAATCAATATTTGCACACCAAATGGCTTGCATGTTTCCCAATCTATTCAAATATTAGAGCATTGTAATGTGTTGCTTGAAAAACCAATGGCACTTTCAGTATATGATGCTACTGCCTTAATTGAAAAAGAAAAACAAACCCAAAATCAGTTATTTTGTGTGATGCAAAACAGATATTCGCCACCTGCACTTTGGTTAAAATCTTTAATGGATAATAATACGCTTGGGCAAATCTACATGGTGAATTTAAATTGTTTTTGGAATAGAGATAATCGCTATTATAATTCCGCAAATTGGAGAGGGACAATGAATTTAGATGGGGGAACACTTTTTACACAATTTTCTCACTTTATCGATATTTTATTTCATTTATTTGGAAGTGTAAAAATTAAAGATGTAGTCTTGTCAGATTTCAAACATCAGCAAACTACCGATTTTGAAGATTCTGGCATTATTCGTTTTGATTTGCAACATGGAGGGATAGGAAATATGCAATTCTCCACTGCTGTGTTTGATAAAAACATGGAGTCGAGCATAACAATTATTGGAGAAAAAGGAAGTGTAAAAGTTGGAGGGCAATACATGGAGAAGATTGAATATTGTCATATAAAAAATTATGAAATGCCCCAACTTAATTCCAGCAATGGAGAGCATGATTATGGTAAATATAAAGGGAGTGCTAGCAATCATCATTTTGTGATTGAAAATGTAATTGAAACATTAAAGGGGAATACCAAAAAAGACGCAACCCCAGAGCAATGCTTGAAGGTAATTGGATTTATTGAAGAGGTTTATAAAAGAAGAAAAGTAGAAAGTATCATTTGAAAAAAGAGGGTATTTTTGTAATTCATAAAAAGAATAAAGATGAGTAAAACGATATTAATAACAGGAGGTGCAGGATTTATTGGTTCGCATGTGGTGCGTTTATTTGTAAATAAATACCCAGATTACAAAATTGTAAACCTGGATGTATTGACCTATGCAGGAAACCTGGAAAATTTAAGAGATATAGAGAATAAGGAAAATTATATTTTTGAAAAAGGCGATATAGTAGATGAAGGATATATCAAGGAATTATTTGCAAAATATAATTTTGATGGAGTGGTGCATTTGGCAGCCGAAAGCCATGTTGACCGTTCCATTACTAATCCTATGGAATTTATTATAACGAATGTTGTGGGGACGGTAAATCTATTAAATGCTGCAAAAAACCTATGGAAAGGAAATGAAGAAGGGAAATTATTTTACCATGTTTCCACTGATGAGGTGTATGGAAGTTTAGGAGATACAGGTTTGTTTTTAGAAACCACTTCTTACGATCCGCAATCGCCATATTCTTCCTCCAAAGCAAGTTCCGATCATTTTGTAAGGGCTTACGGAAATACTTACGGAATGCCTTATGTTATTTCAAATTGTTCCAATAATTATGGACCTAATCAGTTTCCTGAAAAGTTGTTGCCTCTTTTTATCAATAATATCAGAAATGGAAAAGCATTGCCAGTTTATGGAGATGGAAAGTTTACTAGAGATTGGTTGTATGTAGTAGATCATGCCATTGCGATTGACAAAATTTATCATGAAGGCAGAAAGGGAGAAACCTATAATATTGGTGGGTTTAATGAGTGGACTAATATTGATTTGATTAAAATATTGTGTAAACAAATGGATATTGCTTTAGGTAATGAAGCAGGAACTGCTGAGGGTTTAATTACTTATGTGAAGGATAGACCAGGTCATGACAAACGCTACGCTATTGATGCCAATAAATTGAAAAATGAATTGGGTTGGGAGCCATCATTGCAGTTTGAAGAAGGCTTATCAAAAACAATTGCTTGGTATTTGTCCAATCAAGAGTGGATGGATAACATCACTTCTGGTGATTACCAGAAATATTATAAAGAACAATATAGTTAATGTTAAAATGGTTTTTAAAAAAGAAAGAAAAGGAGTGCGAGCCACTTAATTTTTCTGTATTAAAAACGGATATCCATTCCCATTTTATTCCAGGGATTGATGATGGTTCTCCTGATATGGAAACTTCCATTTCATTGATTAAAAAAATGAAAGAATTGGGATATAGTAAGGTAATTACTAGCCCCCATGTGATGAGTGATTTCTATCAAAATTCTTCTGAAACAATATTGAAGGGGCTGGCTGATGTGCGTGCAGAATTAAAGGTGCAGAATATCAATATGAAAATAGAGGCTGCTGCTGAATACTATATTGATTATGAATTTGAGCAGAAAATAGGAAAGGAGAAATTCCTAACTTTTGGCGATAATTACATATTGGTAGAGCTTTCCTTTATGGAAGCGCCAAGAAACCTATTTGACATTATTTTTAAACTGCAATTAGAGGGCTACAAAGTAGTGCTTGCACATCCTGAGCGTTATGGCTATTACAAACAAGAGGATTATGATAATTTTACGAGTAGAGGTGTGTTATTGCAAATTAACTTACTTTCCTTAATTGGGTATTATTCAATCCCTATTCAGAAAAAAACAGAGCAATTAATTGCGAATAATCAAGTAAGTTTTGTGGGTACTGATTGCCATAATATGATGCATGCTGAATTGTACGAAAAATGCCAAACAAAAAAAGGATGGCATGATTTGGTGAATAGCGGTATGCTGCTCAATAATACTTTATAAACTAGCGCTTTGCGTTTCTAGTTTACGGTCTACTTTTTTGAATAAACCTTGTAATACTTTTCCAGGGCCAACCTCAGTTACTGATGTTAAGCCGTCTGCAATCATTTGTTGCATAGTTTGTGTCCAAAGTACGGATGAAGTCAATTGCTTTTTCAAATTTTCTTTAATTTCCTCAGGATTTGTAATGGCTGTTGCCGTTACATTTTGGTAGATAGGACAAACTCCTTTAGCAAAATTAGTTTCGTCAATTGCTTGTTCTAATTCTGCTCTTGCAGGCTCCATAAGTGGAGAATGAAATGCTCCTCCAACAGGTAATTTAAGTGCCCTTCTAGCTCCAGATTCAGTTAATTTTTCACAGGCAATATCAATTCCTTCATTGCTTCCTGAAATTACTAATTGCCCAGGGCAGTTATAGTTAGCAGGTACAACTACTTCTTTTATTTCTGCACAAATTTTCTCTACTACTTCATTTTCAAGTCCTATTACAGCCGCCATAGTTGACGGGTTTTGTTCGCATGCTTTTTGCATAGCCATTGCTCTTTTGGATACTAATTTTAATCCATCTTCAAACGATAAATAACCAGCAGAAACTAAGGCAGAAAATTCACCTAAGGAATGTCCTGCAACCATCTCTGGTTTAAAGGAACTGCCTAATACTTTTGCTAATATTACAGAATGTAAGAAGATAGCTGGTTGTGTAACTTTAGTTTGTTTTAGTGCTTCAGCATCTTCTCCAAACATAATGTCAGTAATTGAGAACCCTAAAATTTCATTTGCTTTTTCAAATAGCTCTTTTGCAATTTCTGAGTTATCATAAAGGTCTTTTCCCATTCCAGGAAATTGGGCGCCTTGCCCAGGAAATACATATGCTTTCATCATTTAGTGTTTTAGTTGTTAGTTTTTAGTTGTCAGCATTAGTTTCTAGTAACTAATAACCAACAACTAGCAACTATTATTTTATCAAATTCATAAATTCGGAACGCGTTTTTTCATCTTTTAAAAAGATGCCCGAAAAAGCAGATGTTGTGGTTGAAGAGTGCTGTTTTTGTACCCCTCTCATTTGCATGCAAAGGTGTTGTGCTTCAATAACTACAGCTACTCCTTTAGGGTTAAGCGTATCTTGTAAGCAATCTTTTATCTCATCTGTTAATCGCTCTTGCACTTGCAATCTTCTGGAAAATACATCAACAATTCTTGGTATTTTACTCAAGCCCACTATGTGTCCGTTTGGTATGTAGGCAATGTGTGCTTTTCCGAAAAATGGGAGCATGTGGTGTTCGCAAAGAGAGTAGAGTTCTATGTCTTTTACTAAAACCATTTGGCTATAATCTTCAGCAAACATAGCAGATTGTAAAATTTCAGTAGGATTCTGATTGTAACCATCCGTTAAAAATTCCATGGATTTAGCTACACGTTCAGGAGTTTTTAAAAGACCTTCTCTTTCCGAGTTTTCACCAATTTCAGCTAAAACAACTTTTATGCTATTGGCTAAATTTTTATTATAGGATTCACTCATTTTTTTATTAAATAGTATGCAAATATACTACCTTTTCTTTTGATATATTTGCCAAATGAAGATACTCTTAATAGCTGCTACTTCTGATGAAATTATACAGGAATTATTCCCTAATGCTGAGATTTTGATTTCAGGAGTGGGTATGGTAAATACTACTTACGGATTAACTAAGGATTTAAGTGTAAACTCTTATGATTTAGTAGTTAATATGGGGGTTGCTGGCTGCTTTAATCCTACTGTAAAAATTGGTGATGTAGTTGAAGTTGTAGAAGATTGTTTTTCAGAAATTGGATTTGAAAATGACGTGAAATTTGAGGGGTTTTCTGATTTTGAAATAACTAATACTTTTAAAGTAGAAGGAAAAACCAATTTGCAAAAGGTAAAAGGAATTACGGTA
>DUAL01000002.1 GCA_012960835.1 Flavobacteriales bacterium
CACATCTGACATGCCAGTAATGAAAAAGGCAGCAGAGTTTTTAAATGATATGGAAATTCCATTTGAAATAAATGCATTATCGGCACACAGAACACCACAGATGGTAGAAGAGTTTGCAACAAATGCTAGAAAAAATGGAGTGAAAGTAATTATTGCAGGCGCAGGAGGTGCGGCACATTTACCAGGAGTAGTTGCTGCCTTTACAACTGTCCCTGTAATTGGAGTTCCTTGTCGTTCGTCTATTTCTATTGACGGATGGGATTCAATTCTTTCAATATTACAAATGCCTCCTGGAATACCAGTAGCAACTGTTGGTTTAGATGGCGCCCTAAATGCAGGAATATTAGCCGCACAAATATTAGCAACTGACAATGAAGAAATTCACAGCAAAGTAAATGAGTACAAAGAAAACTTAAAACTAAAAATTGTGAAAGCCAATAACGATTTGGCAAGCCATCAGTACCCTTTCAGGGTTCAATAAATTTAAAAGGACCTTATGGTCCTTTTTTTGTATGAAAACTACTCTTATCATAATGGCTGCTGGAAAATCAAGTAGATATGGCTCCTTAAAACAAACAGAACTTATAGGTCCATGCAATGTGACTTTGATGGAATACAGTATGTATGATGCAATAAGTGCTGGATTTACTGATGTGATTTTAATCACTCGGAAAGAAACAAAAACTTATTTTGAAACAATTAAAAATAGAATTGGGAGTGCAATAAATATTCAATTTGCATATCAAGATTTAGCACAATTCACAAAAGAGTTTCAACCAAACTACAAAAGAGAAAAGCCTTGGGGAACTGCACATGCACTTTTGGTTTGCAAAGAAATTTGCAACACACCACTTGTAGTTATCAATGCTGATGATTATTATGGGAAAAGTAGTTTCAAAAACGCTATTGATTTTTTCAAAAACGAAAAGAAATCTCATTTAATAATCCCGTATTACTTACAAAATACATTATCAGTAAATGGAGTAGTAAATAGAGGGATATGTGAAATTAAAAATGGTTTACTCATTAGTATTGAAGAACAAATTGGATTAACAAACAGAAACACAAAAGGACAGAATCTGCTAGTCTCAATGAATTTTTGGGGGTTTCAACCCTCAGTATTTAAGTACACTGAACAATTATTTGAAACGTTTTTAGAAAACCATCAACATCAAACAGATGAATTTTTTCTTGGGGATGTTGTAAGTTATATCATCAAAAACAAAATTGAAAAATTCAAAGTAATTCAATCCCAAGAGCAATGGCATGGCATTACATTTAAAGAAGATAAAGAGCATACACATAATGCCCTTTGCAAATTGCAATACCCAAAAGAGTTATGGAACTAGAACCCATAATAAATTCATTTGAAATTGAGGGAAGTATTGAGACAATACAAAAACTCAATAAAGGACTTATTAATACCACCTATCTTGTTTCAACTAAGGGTAGAAAATATATTTTTCAAAGCATAAACACTTCTATTTTTAAAAATATAGAAGCAATGATGAGCAATATTGAAATGGTAAATGAACATCTTAAA
>DUAL01000003.1 GCA_012960835.1 Flavobacteriales bacterium
GATGCCAGAAATGCGAGGTCATTATGGATTGAAATACGCTTTACCAGCCATTGTTCCTGAGATGAAAGATGCTTATCATGATCTAGACGGTGTACACAATGGTGGTGATGCCATGAGGATGTTTGTTCAGTTAGGTGAGGCAACTGACATAGATGAGATCATCAAAACCAAAACTGCATTACTAGAATATTGCAAACTTGATACTTATGCAATGGTGAAGATCCTTGAGAAGCTTAAGCAATTAGTTGTGTAAGTCAAAAAACATGGTTCATAATCAACATATAGTCATACTCTTTTTGCCAAAAATTAGCGCAGATAAGAATATGAATTTTTTCACTTGATTTGATTAATTATGTTTAGATGTAAAAAATGTGGTTCAAAAATGGTACTGCTTCTTGCAAAAAAAAAGGCTTATGCAGGGAATTATTTTTGGGGCTGTTCTATTTACCCCAGATGTCAAAATTTAGAGCCAACGCTGTTGAAAAAGCTTTTACCTTATGCGTGTGAGAAATTACTTGATCCTGAAAGATCCTCATATTTAGACAAGTTATGCAACACAGATAAGCCGACAGATTATGAAAGACATTGTGCTATTTATAAAAAATTTAGCTATGATCATAAATTTTTAAATAGTGATATCAAAGGTTTGGATATTTTATTAGGATTTGAAAATCAAAATGATTTTTTCTTTTGGATTTGCGCTACACAACATTATAACTCCTTTATTCCTTGGGATCCTTGGCATCAGTTTGAGTATTTTGGTGGTCCATATGATGGTCTATTCATAAGTCTTGCTGAATATATCAATAAAAAATTTGACAATGTATTGTTGGATATTCTCAAAGATTTCAACATGAAACATGATTTAATACTGAGTGCAATATCCACAATGCCCAATACTGGCTGGCGGTATTTTTTTACGCTTGAACAAGCAGAACGTTTTCGTGAAAAAAAAGAAAATTTTGAAAGACATATTTTAAAAGAAGAAGAGGATCACCTAGCTGCTGTTAAGAGAAGATCAATAAAAGCAACAGAAAATATATTTAACGCTATCAGGCGTAAAGACTATAAAGCTATTTTAGCTCTTAGAATTAAAGGAGCTGATTTACAATATAAAAACGATTCAGAATTAACGCCTTTAGAGTATGCGGAATCTTTCAAAGACAAATTACTCATTGAAGCATTAACCAATGAAATTGAAGAATAATTTTAATATAAAGAATGGTAGCTTATTTGAATTACGACACAAACACTCCCCTACACTACAATAAATTAACTAAGATCCAAAAGGTTATCGACCAACCTCTCAAATTTTTGGTGAAAAACAGTTAAAAATTGTCACAAAATCCAAGATTTATGCAACTAGTTGCATAAATTAATAGTTAGGTTCATAATAACTTATATAAGATAAATATAGCCAAAATTTCAAAGATGTAGGTTCTAGAATTTACAGCAACAAGGGAAAAGATGGATATTAATACATTAATCCAAAATACACATCATCAATTAGTGGTTTTCTTGGAAGGGAAATTGTTCGATAT
>DUAL01000004.1 GCA_012960835.1 Flavobacteriales bacterium
TGGTTTTCAAAGGAAATGGTGAAATTGAGGATCATTACTGCACTTACTCTCAGTACCGGGCAAAACAATTAGAGCAGGAAAAAGAATTCAAAAAAATCCAACACCTTGAAAAGAAAAACTCAAAAGCACAAGCTGTAAGAAAGAAACTAACTTTTAATGATCAATATGAGTACGTTAATCTGGAAAAAGAAATAGCAGACTTAGAAAAAGAGAAGATAACTCTGGAAACTTGCGTTCAAAACCCTGACATCGAATTGTCGGAAATGATGGAGAAAAGTGAGCGCCTAGGCATAGTGATAAACCTTATTGATGAAAAAGAAATGAGGTGGATGGAGCTAGATGAAATGCAATAGGGGAATACATAAGTACTTAGTAACAATACAGTTGAGTATATAACCTATTATTTTTTTAAGTTTGTATTAGTAAATTGATTAGTGGTGCAAATTTCAGCTTTACAAATTACTGTAATGATGTAAAGCAGGAAAGAGAGTAATTCTCTAATCCCTATAAATAAATTTTATATATTTGAACATTAATTCTTTGAAATCTAGAGTTTACAATACGGTTTACAATTAGAGGTGTTATTTCTAGTAAAATATCGTCCTCTCATCCCGACTTTTTTTTATACTTTTTTTCAATGAAAAAACTACTACTTATATTAAACTTAAAACAATGAAAAGAATATTGATTTTACTTTCCTTTGTTTTTATTCTTAGTGCTTGCGCAAGCTCAAAGAAATCCCCTAATTGTAATACTGGCAAAAAAACAAAAACAGATATGGGCTGGATTAAAAATCGGAAATGAAAAAATTATTAATTTTACTTTTCTTGCCAGGTTTTGTATTTGGACAAATCACCCCATATTGCGATTCTATTGAAATTAATTTACTATCAATAGACACATTCTCTAATCCAAGAACTATTGATTTTGAGGTGATCCCCAACTATTACACTAATTATAATTTTCCTTACTGTGGTTTGTTTCTCTTAGATAATAATGGAGATACACTAGCTTATCAACCTCTACTTTCAGGTAATGTTTATGGTATAACTCAGGGCCTAACTGAAACTAGAACACTGGAAGCAACATCAAATTTCAGTTATTTTTTTTCCGGTGTATTACAAATAGTTAATGATTGGCACTCAGGTGGGCCAACTTATTTAGCATGTTCATTTCCAATTAATTTTACACCAACCGGAGTTAACAATATTTCTCAGAAAGACAAAAGGATCTATAAGTTGTTAGATATATTTGGAAGAGAAACAAAAGAAATAAATCAACTTCTCTTTTACATCTATGATGATGGAACAGTTGAGAAACGAATAACTATAGAATGAAAAAACTACTACAAATAATTCAAACAATTGTTGTTTGATTTTAAATTATATTTTAATTTACCAAAGTTTTAAAGCAACAGGAAATGCGGGGGACCTATTCGGGTGCCTTTTGAGAGCTCAAATCTAGTAAAATGTCGTCCTCTCATCCTTTCAAATAAATTGTATATATTTGAACATTAATTCTTTGAAATC
>DUAL01000005.1 GCA_012960835.1 Flavobacteriales bacterium
TGATATTCAAAATTATATTGAAGATGTGGCTATTCAGTATTACGTATTGAGCGGATTAGGAATAAATATCCCCAATACCTTTGTTACTATGATTAACTCCACTTATGTAAGAGAAGATCAATTAGATATAAATGATTTTTTTATAACAATTGACGTAACAAAAGAGGTTTTAGAATTGCAGGCAAGTATTGCTGATAATATCGACAAATTCACTAATGTTTTATCATGTAATGATAAGGAGCCTGGTGTTGATATTGGAACACACTGTCACAAGCCAAACAAGTGTCCTGCAAAGCAGTATTGCTGGCAAGAGCAAAGAAGCATTCCTGATTATTCTGTATTTAATATATTTAAATTGCAAAATAACTCAAAATCTCTTAAATTGTATGGTGATGGTATTGTAAATATATCCGATATTCCAGATAATTTAAAAACAACACTTATACAAAAATTTTATATAGATAACTGGAAAAATAAAGCCAATCATTTTGATTATAAAAAAATTGATGAGTTTTTAAATCAAATAAGTTATCCAATCTTTCATTTAGACTTTGAATCATTTAACCCGGCAATACCACTATACAAGAACTCTAAGCCTTACCAGCAAATACCATTTCAATACTCTATCCATATTGAACAGAATAATGGAGGTCTAGAGCATAAAGAGTATCTAGGAGATCCATTGATTGATCCGAGAGAGGGGTTAATAAAAAAACTTATCTCTGATATGAAAGGTGACTCTACTATTTTAGTATTTAGCGAAGGGTTCGAGAAAACAAGAATTAAAGAAATGGCTGATGATTTTCCAAGATATAAGGATGAATTAATGTCTATAAATGATAGAGTGTTGGATTTAGCAAAGGTTTTTAGTAAAAGATATTATTATCTATATAAGATGCAGAACCAGCATTCTATTAAAGTTGTAATGCCGTTGTTAGTGCCAGATATGGAAAATAAGTATGTTGATTTAAAAAAATCAAACAAAGTTTGTAATGGTACTGAAGCAATTGTAGCATTCGAAGGATTGTTAAATGAAGATGACCAGAGTCTAATTGTTAAAATTAGACAAGATTTGATAGATTATTGCGAGCTAGATACATTGTCTATGGTTGAAATACTAAAGGAGGTAAGAAATGTTAATGCCTAAACTAAATCACTCTGGAAGGGATAGAGAGTTTAAGTTGTACAATAGTTATGAAAAGTCATTAATATGCAAGGGATGGTTGTTTAACGGCACTGGCCACAGAAAACTAGATAAAGATATACTTGGGCTTGACTTTGCTAAATCACGAGGTTTTCAATCACGAGGGGTGTTGGGTTGTTTAGGATTAAGTGTAGACTTTAAAAATATTTTTAAAGGACAAGATTTATTTACTGCAGTTGAAAATTTGAAGAATGATTCACAGGATTTTGAACTTATCATTGAGTTACTGGAATACAATCCAGAGTTTTCTGAAATCATTAATAAAGACAGCCATAAAATAGAAAACTCACAGAATGATTCATCTGAGAATAGGAAAAAT
>DUAL01000006.1:0-1249 GCA_012960835.1 Flavobacteriales bacterium
TAGGTGTTGGGACTCGCTTCTCATTATTAGAGAAGCATTTTGCACATATTGATGATATTGGAGTAGCAACCACCATTTTAGATAGACAACAATATATGGGCGATGTTGTCAATCGATATGATAAGTGGAGACTGGAAGTTTTAAATGGAAAGAAAGGCACTGATATTCAATCGGTGGCTATATGGTTAGACAGTATTTCAATGTTAAAAGATGTGGCTCATTTTGGACTTTGGTGGAGAAATTATTTACATGCGGTACCTGGTGGATGGACATATGCACCAGGACAATTTTATTTAACCAATACTCTTATTAATCCTGACCAAAACTATTCTGAGTCAAAATTCTGGGGAAGATTACCATCATTTATTTTTAACTCACTTGCAATAGGGCTTCTAATAATTTTATTTGTTAGATTGTATAAAGGGAAGAACAGTTTTCCTCAAGTTGTACTCTCAGCAACCATGCTTTCACTTTCTTGGGAGAATATTATATATTCTGCTCAGATGGAGAGTTATGGGGTAGTAAGTTTTTCAATTCTGCTTGTTCTTTTGCATTTGCTATATATAGTTGATAATCCTGTCATATCAAATAAAGGTAATTTTTTTAGAGGTGTCTTGTTAGCCATTCCCGGGCTGCTTCAATATCAAGCTGTAGTTTTCATTGCTCCTTTGTATATCACAATTATATGGCGTTTAAGGGGCAGGGTTAGTGTGACTGATTTGGTTAAAAGCACTTTGTTTTCGGCGATGGGTTTTTTTACTGTTTTTTTAATGCTTGTTTGGCCATATCTTAAAGGAAGTGCTGATAGAGGTATTACTTGGAATGCTGGGCCAAATCATGAATTTGTTCTCAATATTAATTGGGAAATCGGTTTTTATTCTGCTTTTTTAGATGTTATTAATTTCCTTATAGTAAGAACTCCTGAAGTTTTAGAAGCTATGCTATCACCGGTAGCATACTACATTCCAGAAAGTCAATTAATTGGTTGGCTAATATTTACGTTTAGTATGCTTGGAGTGGTATCTATGCTTCTTTCTAAAAATTCAAGAAAAAATACACTGGTTATCTTTTTATTGTTGTCCATAGTCACATGGGTGATTTTGTTAATTTTACAAATTTTACCGTTGAGTCCAACCAGGCATAGTATGGTTCTTGGTATCTTTGCAATTGTATTGTTTGTCGAAGGTTTTTTCGCCTTTGTGAAATTTTTTAAAATTGCACCAAAATATAACATTGGCGGCATTCAAAT
>DUAL01000006.1:1259-1512 GCA_012960835.1 Flavobacteriales bacterium
CTTATTTTTGTATTTTCTTGGGCTGCATTATTTATTAATACAGTTAATTTTGCTTTTGATAATAGAACTGATACTTTCAACGAAAAAGAGTTACTCCAAAGGCTAGATAATGATAAGGTGGATGTTATTGTGGTCTTCGATTCAACTAGGCAACTATATTTAATGCCATCTATTATTGGAAAATACCCTGCATTAGAAGGGAATGTATGGATGACCGACGGATTAAAAAATATTTCTAATTACGGGAAAAAAG
>DUAL01000007.1 GCA_012960835.1 Flavobacteriales bacterium
TTTAATGGCTTGCCGCACAATTCCTAATTTATTAGTATTGCGCCCTGGAGATGCTAATGAAGCAATAGTTGCCTCCCGAATTGCATTTGAACAAACCAATCGCCCTGCATTGGTTTTGCTAACCAGGCAGGGATTGCCTGTATTTGACAGAAATAAATATCCGTCTGCTGAAGAATTTAGAAAGGGCGGCTATATCATGCAGAATTGTGAAGGAACCCCTGAAGTTGTCATAATTGCCACTGGTTCAGAAGTATGGGTGGCATTGGAAGCGTCTGAAAAGATTTCCGAAAATAAAGTGAGAGTAGTAAATATGGGTTGCTGGGAATTATTTGATGAGCAATCTCTGGAATACCGCCAATCTGTTTTAGGAGATGAATCTGCCTTACGAGTTTCCATTGAAGCTGGAGTTACATTGGGCTGGGAACATTATACCGGATTGAATGGACTTAATATTGGAATTAATACCTTTGGAGAATCCGCTCCAGGAGGAGATGTTGCAGATCATTTTGGAATTACACCAGAAAAGGTTGTAGATAAGATTCAAAAGCGTTTAAATTCATAGCTTTTAAATTTTATAAATAGTCCTCTTTTTTAAATACCGAATCTGTTTAAATTACTGCCCGCATATTTATGCGAAATTTCCACTATTACTATTAGATTTAAGGATATAAACCCTCATGGCTAAATGGAATAAAACCACCTTTATTTTCTCCATAAAAGAAAATTGCGAACCCCGTGTTCAAACCACTATTATGGAGTTAATTAGATTTGCTGAACAAGATGCCGACCAAGTATCTTGGGGGAGAGGAGAAGGATATGGAACAATGACCTTCAAATGTAAATCTGATGATTATGGAATAATTCCTCTATTTCATATTACTACCAATGGTCAAATAAAATTTCAGCTAAATTATTTGAGGCAAAAGTGTAGAAAAAAAGAAATTTTACGGGATTACCAACTTAAATTAGAATCAAATTTTATGATGGATTTTGGTGTATCTTACTACCCCTCAGATATTTATCATAGAATGGGGGAGATGTTTACAATAAGGACAGAAGTAGATAAATTTGTTCAGACAATTAAAAATATTGCACATCGATTACGACAGTAAATACAATATACATCCTGTACCCTCTCCCTTTTCTCCCTCAATAAACACCTCTTTTATTAACGATTTTTATTTTTGTACAATTGTACAAAAAAATGAAAAAACTACCCCGAATTTGTATAGCTCCCTTTTTTTCCGCTATAATTAACACGTGAGGTAGCTTACAAATTATTACCTATCACCAAGATAAATTTCACTTTCTCAGGGGTATTTTAATAAACCTGAAAAAGATGGATTTGATGAAGAGAAATAGTGAAATAATATGCAAGTGGTAAAAATTAGAATAATTAGCAGAATAAGAAAGATATTTTCCGTTTGGATTTTTGTCCAGATTGGATTTGTATTTTCTGCAAATCCTGGTGATATTATAATTACGG
>DUAL01000008.1 GCA_012960835.1 Flavobacteriales bacterium
CATGAGAAAAACAGAATCAGGATAATGAAGGATAATAAGACGCCCGCAATGAATTTAGTCTGTTTCATAGGCACTCCTTTTCTAATGTAAAGCGATTGATGAATGAAATACAGGCACCGTAGTGCCTGCTGCTCAGCGAGAGACCTTCATTGTCATATGTAATTATGTGTTTAAAAGACTCTCACCTTTCTTATTCCAAAAAACACCTGCAAAAGCCCCCCCCCAACAAAAAGCGGGTACCTAAGGCTCCGCCCCCTACCGGATCCACCAGACGAAGCGACCTGATTAAATCCTAAGAAAAAGGTTTTTAAGTTTTAATATAAGAAATCGGCTTATATAATATTTTTTGGGGAATTTTTAATTTTGACAGCTTCGAATAGCGCAAGTGAAATCAGCTTAACAAATTAACCACACTTTTTTTATGTTCAGGACTCAAATGAGAATACTTTTCTGTCATCTCTATCTTTGAGTGACCCAGAAGTACTTTCACATCATAAATATTTGCGCCATTCATTACGAGGTGACTAGCAAATGTGTGCCTAAGCTTATGTACATCACCAGTAAACTTTAATTTTTTCAATGTTCTTTTTAACGAAATATATGGTGTATTCGGATGCACTTTTTTCCCCACTTTTGAAATAAATACATAATTTGGATGAAAACCAATTTGATTCTCGAGAATTTTTATTACCTTCTTATGCAAATGAACCATTCGAGCCTTTCCTGTTTTGGTTTTCCAGTCACTTGACGAAACTATTCGAATGAATGGAGGGTTACTGTCCAGATCAACTTTATCCCAAGTTAGGTTGATCATTTCTCCCTTCCTTATACCAGTATAATACAAAAATTGAAAGACGGGTAGCCAGAAAGGGTCCACCTGCTCCCATATTTCCTTCAACTCTTTGTGGCTAAAAAATTCAGGTGCATCCTTTTGAAGAACAGGTAGTTTTCTTACATCAATAGTTGGGTTATCAGTTCTATACTTTCTTTTTATAGAAAAAATAAAGAGTGAGCTGATCAATTGGATCATCCTATTAATGGTTTCAGCCTTCCATTTTTGCACCGATCTCTGCTCGGCCAAATAATCAACACACTCCTTAATATGATGCGTCTCGATTAAAATTATATCTCTTGCAGCGTTTGGGAAATAAGTATTAATGAACTGTTGAAACGGGATAAAATGGTTTGTATATCGATCGTAGGTTTTAGGTCTGATATAATTTTTTTTCTCATCGATAAATTCTATTACTAGCTCATCAATGGTTACAATGATACGTTTTTTTTGTAAGATATCGTAATTCCCGAGCGTTAATTCATGCTGTATCTTTGCTTTAACGGCCTCAGCGTCTCGTTTGGTTTTCCCAACGTGTTTTCTTATCCGTTTTCCATTTATAATATAATCGATGACATAAGAATAGTTTTTGCCAAACTTTCTTTTGTACATGTTTACTATTGGGATAGCCATTTTTAATACCT
>DUAL01000009.1 GCA_012960835.1 Flavobacteriales bacterium
AGGCACAACACTAACAGGCCAATCATGCATTAATGCGCTTTCTTTTACGCAATTAGCCATCCACCTACTTGGTGTAATAATCTGTACAGGCTCTTTCCAGTGTCTTCTTTTTCGATTCCAAACCCATCTATTAAGATCGAATCCGCTTTCATAATTTGGACGATTTTTTTTATAATAACCCTCTTTCCAACGAAACTCTTCAGTTACATGCTCTGCACCACAAAAACCCCACATATCATGCATAGTCCATACAATTGGCTTCTCAATTCGAGGAATATCTGCTATAGATATCATTTCATTTCCAAACCAATGTAAATTTATTATATCAGCATCGCTTGCATTAATACGCCTCACCCATCTTGAAGGAAGTAGTGCTGGAGAATGAATAACAACATTTTCAGATCTGAAAAAACTTCTGTAAAACCTGTTAAACCTTGATCGAAAAAAGATGGAAATTTTTTCATATTTAGTACTAGGCCCGCTAATTGTCCAATCACCTTTAGGAATATCCTCAGTCCAAATTCGAGAATCAATGCCTATAACTTTCAGACTGTCATGTATGCGATATACTGCACGCCCTGCCCCACCCCTATTACACTGATAATTTATATGAATTACTTTCATAACTATATTATTTTTTTATAAAAACTAATAACTGTACACATCTCTATATTAAACCCCTAGTCCTCACCTTGCCTTCAAAAACTAATTGAAAAATATACTTAGCTTCATCCAATGTATATAGGCCATTTTTTACATTTTTCCATTTGGATGCTTTTAAAATGTCAACAATGTCAATCACTTCAGAAAAGAGGGATGGTTTTTTTAATAAGGGATTTATATAAGACCTATGATTTCCTTCAACACCCACGAGCCACTTCCAGCGATCACCCTTTTTAAGAATTAAAATGTGAGGAAGGCTATTTCCCTCTATGAAACCGTACTGTTGAATTTTTTTTAATAATTGAATATATTGTTTCGCTTGTATTTCTGCAGCTTCAAATGAATAAGATTTTTCAATAATATGCTTATGATCACTACTATCAAAGAGTAACCCATGAGTGGTTCTATTTTTAATCAACGCATTTGGATATCTTTCAAATCTATCATTTATTGACTCTCCATCCCAAGGATAAACCATAGCCCAAATTGGATACTTCGAAGATTCATGATTAGAATCAAGGCCTAATATTTGGGCTGCTGACATTTTACTTTCTATTACATAATTCTTGTACAAAATCTCTGAAAACTCTTTCTCAGAACTTTGAGTAAGCGGAAAAAGCTTAGAAACTGCAAGCCCTTTTGGATCATTATCAATTTTGTCAAATCTAACACCTCGCACCGTCAATCCATTTTCATAACTAAAATATTTTTGAGAGCGAATAATCTTAAACCAAAAACCTCTACTATAAAAACCTTTTTTCTCACTCTCCGAAAATGTGCAGTAATTAAATTGTTTGCAAAATTTTCGATA
>DUAL01000010.1 GCA_012960835.1 Flavobacteriales bacterium
ATATTATCAATGGATTAAGTGACCGCAGTTTTGATAGTAGTGGAATAATTGAACGTCTTAGAGTTTTTCTTCCAAGAACATGTACAGTCAAATCATCTGGAATCATTGACGACAATGGGCCTGTATTATTAAAAACAATTAATTCGACATTGTGGCCTCTCTTACGTAATTGCAACATGATATTGATAGTCACTCGTTCTGCCCCGCCAGGAGAAAATTGTGGCAAAATAAAAACGATCATTGAGATAACACTTTTTTATAAGTTTTTATTATTCTAGTTGAGTGCTTATATGCTGAATACTGGTTAACAGCAATAGTTCTTGCGCGATTTTTTTTTCTAGTTTCTATGGGACACTTTTGCAAAAAAAAGTTTAACTCTCTTACTAGGTTGCCGATATCTCCATGTTTATAATGAAGTCCTGTAAAGCCGTTACTTATAATTTCAGTATGACCAGCAGAATTGGCTGCAATAGTTGGCGTATTTTGCAACATTGCCTCAATTAAAGTCCGACCAAATGCATCGATAGTGCTTGGCGCTACAAGCACATCTAAGGCAGCTATCACTTTCAAAGGGTTGCTAATAAAGCCAGTAAAAACAATATGTTTTTCTATTTTAAGATCTGCAACGAGTTGCTTTAATTCATCGACATGAACTGATGGACCATCTCCCACAATAAACAATTTGACATCTCTTACATCTGAACGTATAAGAATGTCAACAGCTTTAATTAAAAAAGAAATATTTTTATATGATTGCAAACGGCCAACATAACCGATTAACCTATATTTTAACCCTACATTATATTTCTTTTTTAACCACTGATTAGAAATTTCATGATCATAAACACAGGTGGTATCAAATGGATTCGTTATAGTATTTTTTTTAATGGGATTAATATTTTTAGGTGCAGTACTCATTACCGTGTTTGATATGGCAATAAAATAATCACACAAACAAGGAATTGCTCGCCACAATAGAGATGACGATAGAATTGTCCTTTGATGCCAGATAAATTTTTTTCTTGCAAGCTTAACAGGTAATGACCAAGTTAAATTTATCCTTAGATCATTACCATGCACAATTTGCACTTTATGTTGCTTAATGAACGTATATATCTTATAAAAATTTGTTATGATTCCGAGAGAAATCTTAAAAATAGACGGCGATTCTCCGGCTAGTCTTCCTATCGGAAAAACAACAAAATCTATATTTTTCTCTTTAAGAAACACCGCTAATTGGCCATCAGCTTGATGCACCACTATCAAAACATCAACCCCAGCCTTTATTAATTCCTTATATAGCTCAATAACTGACCAATGACTACCACCAACAGAGTCCCCAACCAAAGGAAATATAACCTTCATTTAATAAATTTTATAAAAAGAGAAGTTAGGAATTTTTTTAGCCAAAAAGCTCCAAAATACTTCTCTACAGTGATATTTGGAAACGACTCTGCACCCCATTGCG
>DUAL01000011.1 GCA_012960835.1 Flavobacteriales bacterium
TGAAAATGGTCGTTAAACCATATAGATATGGGGCGAGAAACGGGTCTTGAACCCGCGACAACCGGAATCACAATCCTATTGTTTTCAAGTAACATTGGATTTATTCACTTGGTGATGAGAACTTCTAGCAATTAAAAAAAACAATTTAACTAGTTAGCTGTAATAATTTTTTTGAAAACACTAAAATATAAACTAATAGCCTAACATTCAAATTCAAAACAATGAACAAAAAAATACATTGCCAATATGATGAAATAGTCCTTTTAGGAGGTGGCAAACTTCTTTGTAAACTTTCTCTGTGGTCTAAATCATTAAATATTCCAATTAAAATTATTACATCTGACAGACATTATGAAGAGTCGTATAACAATCTTACATTACAGGAGTTTTTAACAAAAGAAAAAATTGAACATATTGTTCCTAAAGATATATCTAGCAAATCAGTAATAGAGTTTATTGGAAAAGGCAAAAATACTTTTTTCCTTTCATTGGGGGCAGCCTGGATTTTTAAGGAAGATGTTATTTATAATATCTTTAATAAAAATTTATTTAACCTTCACGGGACAAGATTGCCACAAAATCGTGGTGGCGGTGGATTTAGTTGGCAAATATTAAATTCTGGCAGATTTGGTTTTTGCACACTTCATATGGTTGATGCTGGTGTAGATACTGGAGATATTATTTCTTCGGATGAATTTTTATACCCCGCCTCTTGCAGAATTCCATCTGATTATGAAAAGATTTACATAGAAGAAAATTTTAAATTTGTAACAAGATTTATAACTAGAGATAGTAACAAAATAACTACCACCAAACAGTCAGAATATTTCTCAAGTTACTGGCCAAGGCTGAATACAGATATTAATGGCTGGATTGATTGGAGTATGAATGCCATAGAAGTTGAACGCTTTATTTGTGCATTTGACAGTCCATATAATGGTGCAAGAACATTAATTAATAGTCAAAAAGTAAGGATAAAAAATGTTTCAATCACTCAACAAGACGCCTCATTTCATAGTTATCAATCTGGAATTGTATATAGAAAAGGTAAATGTTGGCTGTGTGTTTGTTTAAAAAACTACACATTAATTATTGAGGATATTCGTAATGATAAAGGGGAGGATGTATTTAGCTTGATTAAAGTTGGGGATAGAATGCATACACCAATAGAAAAAATTGAATCCTCAAAACAAAGAGTTGTCTACACTCCTAATGGCATCAAAACCTTTAAATAGTTTTAAATCCTTTCTTGCGAATTAACACACGGTAAACATTTCCCTTTGCACGATGCATCTTCTGAATTGTTGACATACTCAATCTCCAGCTTAGTGTACACAAAATGTACATATCGGAATAATTTGATAGTTATAAAACGAAAAAAAAGGCCGAAAGGCCTTTAGTAATATGGGGCGAGAAACGGGTCTTGAACCCGCGACAACCGGAATCACAATCCGGGGCTCTACCA
>DUAL01000012.1 GCA_012960835.1 Flavobacteriales bacterium
CATTCCAGCGCCTTGCCCACCACCTTGCAATGATGCGATTACCTCTGCTGTATCACCTAAGCATATAGTTTGATCGTTTCCAACATTAATTTGTCCATATCCAATAATTGGCAAGCAAAATAAAAGCGGAAGTAGTTTTTTCATTGTTTTAAAGTAATTTAGTTATTTGGAAACCATTCTTTTCCAGTACGATAAACAGTACCTTTAAAATGAGCAATTTCAATATTATTTTGGTTTGTAATACTTATGTTATATAAAGCTGTTTTACTGCTTTTATTTATTTCCTTAGCAGTTGCAGTAAGCGTATCTCCACTCACTACTTTTTTAGTATGTGAAATAGAAGTTTCAACAGATACAGATTGCACACCATCAGAGTTTGCAGCAAAAGCCAAACAACTATCAGCTAAAGAATATGCAATACCACCATGAGCAATCTTAAATCCATTAGTCATTTTTTCTCTTACGGTCATTTTTAGTTTGCAGTATCCTTCAGATATTTCCAAAACCTCAATGCCAAGCCACTGGCTAAAAGCATCTCCACTCATCATTTTATCTACTACTTTTTTTGCTAAATTTTTATTAGGACACATGTTTAGTAAAAAGTTTTATTTTCCGCTACCATTCGTTTTAATAATGGGGAAGGTCGGTACCTGTCTTCACCGTATTCTGCTTGTAAATCTTCCAGTTGTTTTAGTACATTTTCTAAGCCAATTTCATCCGCCCAAGCGAGTAATCCCTTTGGGTAATTAACTCCTTTAGTCATAGCTAAGTCAATATCTTCTTTACTTGCAATGTTTAAGAAAAGTGCATCAGCCGCTTCATTGATAAGCATTGCTATCACACGCCATAAAATTATTTTTCCTAACTCTTTATCTTCATTTACTTTTGGCGTGTTTTCAGTAGAATAATCGTAATACCCTCTCCCTGATTTTCTACCAAGGTAACCTGCTTCCATCATTCTCTTTTGGGTGAAAGAAGGCTTGTATCTAGGGTCAAAATAAAAGGAAGCAAAAACAGTTTCAGTAACCGTATAGTTGATGTCGTTTCCTATGTAGTCCATAAGTTCGAAAGGCCCCATACGGAAACCTCCAACCTCACGCATTGCCCAATCGATAGTCGCAAAATCAGCTACTCCTTCTTCATAAATTCGAATCGCTTCCCCATAAAAAGGACGAGCTACTCGATTTACAATAAATCCTGGAGTATCTTTTACAATAACTGTTACTTTACCCCAATCATCAATAATTGATTTTGCTTTATTTAGAGTATCTTCTGAAGTTTGTACCGCTGGAATAATTTCGACAAGTGGCATTAGTGGTGCTGGATTGAAAAAATGTATTCCCACAACTCTTTCTGCCTTTTTACAAGCAGAAGCAATAGATGCAATTGATAGGGAAGAGGTGTTAGATGCAATAATGCAATCCTCATCCACTAAGCTTTCAATTTCAGTAAATA
>DUAL01000013.1 GCA_012960835.1 Flavobacteriales bacterium
ATAAGTATAAAAATTCCAACTGATGCGCCTAGTTATTTTTTAAAACTTTTGAGTAGTAGTGATTGGCTTTGGTTATTCTTTTTTACAGCCTGAATTATCCAAACCCCAAGGTGTTTTTGTATTACAGAAGATAGTACCTTTAAAGTTTATTTCAATTCTTTTGTTTTTTAATTTTAGACCAGTGGCTTTCTTCCTTTATAAGCATCTCTTTAAATATAAATTGTTGACTGCGCCTGTTTTTTTTATATTTTGACTTTAAGTTTGAAAAAAAAGCCCGCACAATATCCTTATCAGTACTAAACATCTCTCCCATTAAAAATTTATTGTCTATTTCTTTAATTATTTTTTCTTGTATTTGATGTTTTGTATCTTTTTTACCGAATTTAACTTTGTAGTATTTTGCTAAAGTTAATAAATCTTCTTTTAAGTATAAATTAAGTTCGGTACTTGTAATAACGATCTTGGCGGCTTTTCTCGCTTTTGCTTTATCTCGAGATGCTTTAAATTTATTTCTCTCATTGAGATAATATCGAAATTCAAAGATTTCATCGTATGATTTTATAAACACACTGCCAAATAAGATAATTACAAAAATCCACCAGTAGACCTCGTATTTTATAAAAAGACCTTCAACTGTAACGATAACAGTAGCCAAAGTTAAAAGGAATAACAACAACAGCCCACTCCAGACCGTTGACTTTTTATCAAGTGTCTGCTCAATGCTAGATGAGATAGCCAATACAAATACAGCAGCAAACCCTATTGTAAACAGTGATTTAAAAAAGAACTTTATCGGAGATATTATCCAAGTATCGACAGATTCTCCAAATTTTTCAGACTCGCGGCAGGATTTTGATACACCCTTGCCTGTGTGTCTTGAAGATGTTCTTTGCTGTGCACAACTTGGCTCGTAAGCACTATACGAGTCTGTAGTAACATAAATCTCTAATGCAATAGAATTGTTAATAACCCCGAAATTGATTATTAATAGAAACAATAAAACTATTTTTTTCATAATGAAATTATACTTTGCAAACTACGAAATAAAATACTGGATGATTAGTTTGAAATCCTATCCCATCTGAAAGGGATAGTTTATTACTAAATCAGCACCAGCATTTGAGCCTCCTGAGTAGTAGTGATTGACTTTAGTCATTCTTTTTTACAACCTGAATTATCCAAACCCCAAGGTGTTGTTGTATTACAGAAGATAACACCTCTAAGTTTTGCGCGTTTTAAATCAGCTCCTGAAAGGTCTGCTCTTGAAAGTCTTGCTCTAAAAAGGTCTGCTCGTGAAAGGTTTGCTTCTGTAAGGTTTGCTTTTCTAAGGTTTGCCCCTTTAAGATTTTCTCCTGAAAGGTTTGCTCCTGATAAATTACACTCCTCACAGCTAGTTGTTGCTTTAAGTTTTAAAATATTTTGTGCTAATAAGTACTTAAGCTCCATG
>DUAL01000014.1:0-7573 GCA_012960835.1 Flavobacteriales bacterium
AGCATCAGTATTGTATTGCTGATCACCCTCCCCTTGCTGATGTATTATTTAGGAAAGAAAAACAAAGGGGAAACTCTGAATTTAAGCACTTCTGAACAAAGCGAGACAACAACAATTAGCGGAGCAGAAAAATTGGATCACAGCAGAATAATGGCTTTTCTTTTTGGCGGAATTATTTTGTTTTATGCTTTTTATAAAGCATTCCTTTTACCTGAAACCATCTCCTTAAAAGTTATCAATCCAAATTATATTAATTTGGTATTGCTGGGTTTGGCTATTGTAATGCACAAATCATTCTTTAACTTTTTGAAAGCAGTAAATAGCGCTATTGGGGGCGCCTCTGGAATATTAATTCAATTCCCGCTTTATTTTGGGATAATGGGCATTATGAACCATTCGGGTTTGGTACAAATTATGTCTGACTTTTTTGTGAACATCTCCAATGAAACTACTTTTCCAATATTTACTTTTATAAGTGCAGCCATTGTAAATGTATTTGTGCCAAGTGGTGGCGGACAATGGGCTGTGCAAGGCCCCATAATTGTAGAAGCCGCTAACCAATTGGGCGCAAGCATACCAAAAAGCGTAATGGCTTTGGCCTATGGCGACCAACTTACTAATATGTTACAACCATTTTGGGCTTTACCACTTCTTGGAATTACAGGGCTAAAAGCCAAAGAAATTTTGCCTTATACACTAATTTTACTCCTTGCTGGACTTGTAATTTTTATTGGTGGGTTGTTGGTGTTTTAATCCTTCACATCAAAAGCATCTCTAAGTCCATTGCCCAAAAGCATAAAAGCCAATACTAAACTCATTATAGCCACACCAGGAATAATCGCCAAATAAGCCTTATCCATAATAATATAAGCGTAATGGTCTTTTATCATTCCACCCCAAGAAGGCATGGGAGGTTGTGCGCCTATTCCAAGAAAAGAAAGTCCTGCTTCTATTAAAATTGCTGCAGCAAAATTAGCTGCCGAAATTACAATTACTGGTCCTATTACATTGGGGAGAATATGTTTGAAAATAATCCTAAAAGGTTTGTAGGCCAATGCCTTTCCGGCTTCTACATATTCCAATTCTCTGATGGATAACACTTGTCCTCTTACTATTCTTGCAACTTCCACCCACATGGTTAAGCCAACTGCCACAAACACTTGCCAAAATCCTTTTCCCAATGCCAAAGTAATTGCAATTACCATAAGCAAAGTGGGAATGGACCAAATCACATTCACTAGCCACATAATAATATCGTCTGTTTTTCCTCTGAAATAGCCAGCAATAAGTCCTAAACTAATTCCAATGAGTAATGAAATAAAAACTGCAATAAAACCCACTGAAAGTGAAATTCGGATGCCATAAAGCATACGGCTTAGCATATCCCTTCCGTATTTATCTGTGCCAAAGTAAAATGTTTGATTTGTGATTTTGTACTTTCCAATATAAGTTTGTTCTAATTCTGATTGGTGGGAAAAATAATTTAGGCCATTTTTAGATTTAGAAAAAGAGGATATTGGTGTTCGCTTCACTTCTGATGGTTTTCCGAAAAACAAGCCTTCAAAAAAGGAAACTTCATTTATATTTTTCTTTTTTATTTCTAGAAAAGTAATTTTTGTAAATGGCTTTAAGGTGGCCAATTCAATGTGCATCTGATTGGCCATTGGACTTTTATCTGGGCTAAAAGGTACTGCAAACACCCCAACAAACACGCACAAAACAATAAATAGCAAAGCAGAAAAAGACATTTTGTCGGCTTTTAATTTCTGCCAAGCCAAAATATTTAAGGATGTTGTTTTCATTAATTAGATATTAGTACAAAGATATTAGTATTTAGAAATTGCTTTTAAATTTTCGATAATAAAGTTAACACTCATACTATGTTTTCGTCTAACATCTCAATACTTTTGATCTATCTTTTATGTGTTCTGCCTTTCCACTCAAAGGAATTTGTGAAAGATAAAATGACAATAAAAACAATATAAAAGCAGTAAAATATTTCAAAAGGAAGAATCCAAAAAGCCAAATTTCTTTTTCTGAAAAATTTAAGGACAGGAAGTAAAAAAAGATAATCGGCAATATATTTTACTAAAAACAAAGTGACAAAAACTACCAGCCATTGCATATTAAAAAGGCATAAAACAAACAAAGTGGTAATGCTAATATTCATAAGAAACACCAAAATACTAATGGCGATTGTGTCAAAATCTTTGTAAGAACTACTTTTGGCTGCCCACCTTTTTCTTTGATTGATAAATGCTTTTATATTGGGTTGACAGCTGGTTTTTACAATAGCATCTTTCTGCTTTGCAAATGCAATTCCACCAGCATATTTCTGTTTGATATGGTGCATCAAAAACACATCATCCCCCGAAACTGTATTATTATCAAAGGCATTTAATTCCAAAAAAATGGACTTTCTGTAAGCCAAATTTGCTCCATTGCAAAAGATGCTTTTCCCTCTTCCAATGGCTGCTGCCCCCGAACCAATTAAACTTAAAAATTCCAAGGATTGTAATTGCTGAAAAAATCCTTTGCCATCCAAAAACACAACAGGAGCGGAAACCATCTTTATTTTTTCATCCTCAAAATAACGGATAATAGTAGCTATCCAATTCTCATTAACAGAGCAATCGGCATCCGTACAAAGAATAATATCCCCTTTTGCTAATGAGATTCCTTTTTCAATAGCAGATTTTTTGCCATCCTCCCCTTCATTCAAACATACTACTTTTAGCTTATCCCAAATTGCTGCCTCCTTTTCCAAAATTTGAAGAGAGGTATCTGTAGAATGGTCATTTACAACAATCATTTCAAATCTATTCTTATCAAAATTTTGCATTTTAACTTTTTGAATAATATGGGAAATATTATCTTGTTCATTTCTACATGCTACCATCACGCTTACAAAATCCTTATCGTTTTGATTTGTTGCATTTGGGATTTTCTTCCACGAAATTCTATAAAACAAAAACACAGAAAAATACCACAAAGCTAAAAGAGATAAAAATAAATAAAGGATATCCATTTATGGTTTTCTGAAAAATTTGAGGGTAAAAACAAAAAATGCACCTATGATTGCCGGAAGTAGCAAATTGATTACCCAAAGAACGAAAGTAGCAGAGAGAATTCCCAAAGTATTAGCAGAAACTAATCCGAATAAATAGACCGACACAGAGCCTCTTATTCCAATTTCTGAAATGGCAATAGTTGGAATAATAGAAATGACAAATAGCATGACCATAGTAAGAATTATGGAATCAAAGTAGGAAATATCAACCCCAAATAAATTCAGAAGTATGAAAAATTGAGTAGTAAAAATAGCATAGCGAATAATAGAAAATAGAAATACAAAAGCCAATTCCTGTGTATTGTAAAAGGTGAATACCTCTTTATACTTTTTGTATTTACTGAGCCAACCATACTTATCCATCAAATTAGAAATAACCGATATATTATGAAAAAGCAATAGCAATAAAATATTCAGAAGCAATAACATGAATAGCATAAGAGGAAAAGCATATTCCATTTCTTGATACAACTCTTGCAATTCCGGAATGTAATTATTCAAAAACAAAATGCCCATGGAACCAAAAAAGATGGTTGTTAAAAGTTGTGCCATGGAGCCCAAAACCGTAATAAGCACCCCTTGCATTCTATCGGCTTTTTCTAGGCAAAAGACCCTTCCGCCATACTCACCAATTCTGTTTGGTGTAAATACAGAAACCGTAATTCCTGAAAAAACGGCACGCAAAGAGGTAAGCATACTCACTTTCTCAATTTTGGCTATTAAGAATTTCCATTTAATGGCTTCTACTAGCCAATTGAAAAACATCATCAAAAAAACCAAAACAACTAAGGATTGGTTTTCAAGGATTGTTTGCTTGATAAAAGCAATATCAAATCCTTCAATTGCCTTTTTGCTTGTAAGTTGCTGGTACAAAAAGTACAGAGCGAACACAACAATTGTAATTTTTAATAGAAAGCCAAGCGTTTTTTTGGAAAGCATTGTTTAGTTTTGTGTTGCAAATATACTTAAAGATAACAATTGCCGACAGATAAAATTATATTAGGAATTGACCCAGGAACTACAATTATGGGTTATGGACTTATCCATATCAAAGGAAAAAATATGGAACTCTTGCAGATGGGCGTTTTGCATTTGGCCAAATTAAGCTCGCATGAGTTAAAATTAAAACGAATTTTTGAGCGAACATTAGCCATGATAGATGAGTATAAACCGGATGAATTGGCAGTGGAAGCTCCTTTCTTTGGGAAGAATGTACAATCCATGCTAAAACTTGGAAGAGCACAAGGAGTTGCCATGGCAGCTGGATTGTATAGAGATATTCCAATTTTTGAATACAGCCCCAAGAAAATAAAAAAGGCCATTACCGGAAACGGAAATGCTTCCAAAGAGCAAGTGGCAGCTATGTTAAAATCATTATTGACAATAAAAGAAATGCCAAAACATTTAGATGCAACTGATGGATTGGCTGCTGCTGTTTGCCATTTTTTTCAAAGGGATGTAGGCCTGAAAGGGAAAAGTTATACCGGCTGGAAAGCTTTTCTGAAAGATAATCCGGATAGACTGAAATAGTTGTTGGGTTTGAAATTTATCTTTCTGCTGTATTCTTAATGCTGTCTACTGGTTCCTGACTTCTAAATTTCTTTCCTTATTTTTTGGGCAATTTCCTCAAATTCTTCAGGAGAAAATTTAAGTTTTGGTTTTTCAAAATTGATGTTAGTCATATTTTTTAATGGTACCAAATGAATATGAGCATGGGGTACTTCCAATCCAATAACAGCTACCCCTATTCTTTCGCATGCTATGACTTTTTCCATTGCTTTGGCTACCAATTGAGCAAAACTCCAAAGCCCCATAAACTCTTTAGATTCTAAATCAAAAATATAGTCGGTTTCTTTTTTAGGAATGACAAGCAGATGTCCTTTGGCAAGAGGGAAAATATCGAGAAATGCCAAAAACCTTTCGTCTTCTGCAACTTTATATGCAGGAATATCACCTTTAACTATTTTGGTAAAAATACTTGACATTGTTTAAGTCGTTATGGCTATGATTTCAAATTTCATAATTCCACTTGGAACTTCTATTTCTGCAATTTCCCCTACCTTTTTACCCAATAATCCTTGTGCAATGGGCGATTCTACCGAAATCTTTTTGGCCATCAAATCTGCTTCCGATTCTGGCACAATGGCATAAGTTAGCTCGGTATCATTTTCAGTATTTTTGATAATTACTTTAGTAAGTAAATGCACAGAGGAAGTGTCTAATTCACTTTCATCTAGCACCCTTGCTTGACTTAGTTGCTCTTCCAGTTTTGCAATTTTTGCCTCCAACATTCCTTGGGCTTCTTTTGCCGCATCATATTCTGCATTTTCTGATAAATCACCTTTATCTCTTGCCTCCGCAATCTCTTTGGTAATATTTGGACGTTCTACATTTTTCAGATGATTTAGCTCATCTTTCAAATTTTGTAGTCCTTGCTTGGTAAAATATTTTATCTCATTCATAATAATATAGCATCATCACAAAGAAAGCATTTTTCCCTCTTTGTAAAAAATTAATTTTGTTTAATTAGAGGTTTATTCTGGCGCCAAGTGTGTGCGACCCCTGGAAAGGATCGGTATGTCGGTAGGAATAATCTACACCAAAAGTTTTTCCAACACCCATTGGTATTTCAATAGTGAAACCTCCACTTGGTCCTCTTAAAGCAGTAGTTCTGGTAGATGGCGTTCTTAATCCTTCTTCTAAAGTGTAGCCGCAACGCACCATAAATACATCTCTGTAAGAATACTCACAACCCAATCGGTATTGGTCTTTCTGAAAAGCATTGGAAGTAAAAGTGCCAGAACCTGTAAGTCGGTGTCTCAAATAAAGCAAATCATATGCAAGCCCAATATTCAAAAGTGATGGTAATTCAAACTCAGCCGATTTATGATTCACTGCCGTTTGGTAATTAGGATTTACATAATCTCTAAATGAAAGTCCATCTCCTGAAAAACTCATCCTTGGACCAATATTTTTAAGTGAAATACCGAATTTCAAATTGTCTTTAGCGCCAGTTACGTATTGAATACCAGCATCAAAAGCCACACCTCCAGCACGAACATTTGAAATTTGTTCGGAAATCATTTTGATTGTAAACCCCCCATAAATACTGTTGGAAAAAGTTTTGGCATATGATAGGGCAATATTCATGAATTTAGGTGAAAATGTACCAATTCCACCATCAGGAAGCTCCTCAGTTGTAATTTCAATATCTCCAAAATCTAAGGACATAATGCCAAGTGCTAATACACCTGACTCACCTACTTTTTGAGCAAATCCAAAAGAGTTGATATAACTTACTGCCTCATTATCGTTATACATTAGCCAGTTGGTTCTTGAAAAGATAAGCTCTGTTTTACTGGTAAAAGCCAAACCTGCCACATTGTTGAACATCCCTTCCAAACCCCTAACACAGGCTACATTTGCCCCTGCCCAACCTGAACTTCTGGCCCAAGGGTTGATTAGTAATTCGGAAGCACCCGCTTGTCCAGCTCTTTGCTCATTACCCGCAAAATTATCTTTTACTGGAAGTATGATAAGTGTTACAATTAGAAGGGCTTTTAGCCAATTATTTATTTTTTTCATTTCAGTAGTATTCATTTTATCTATAATTTAGAAAGTATCCAGGTCAACAGGACGCATTACACCAAACCATTTCAGTACTTTTTCACCAACACCTTTTGCATCCACATGTATTACATAAAGGCCAGAGGCAACAGGAATTCCGAAAGTATTTTTCAGATCCCAATCGATTGATGTCATCTGGTTATTTTTTTTCAACTGCCTTACCAAAGTTCCACTAATGGTGTAAATAGAGATGGTAGCTCTTTGTGGAAGGTTGGTAATTTTCATTCTGTTATCAAGCTGTGATGTTTCGTAAGTAGAAAAAGCATAATACGGATTAGGTACTACATTTATCATATCAAGTGCATTTACAGCAGTTGTATGATTTCCTATTTCAGCAACAATATCATCTGTGGAGAAACGATACATTGGGTTAAAACTATTTTGAGGAATTGGGCTAATGACTCTAGCATTACTAAGTCCTGAGAAAGAGGTAGTAACAGCTGTAAAAGTCTCACCAGGGACGTATTGAGGACCAGAATTAGCAGGATGCTTTATGTTAGAATACATAACAAAATAAGTAGTTCCAGTATCAAGATCATCATTCTTATCTAAGATTTGTGAAGCAAAAGTTACATATTGCTCGTATGGTTTGCTTACCCTAAGTTTTACAGTTACATCATTTGCAAGCAAGCTTCTTCCAGGAGCTAATATCGGCATGCCAACCCATGAAGCGTTTCTGAATACATAGAAGAGATTTGCAGTATAAGATGGTGAAGTCCAGTCTTTCAACTTATTGTAAATCCAAGCACATTCATCATAATTAGGGCTATCTGTTCCGTCAATGTAAGTGCTGTCTTTTACAACATCAGCTGAACCTCCAATTACATAAATAAAATGCTTACCACCAAGCAAATAACTACCCTGTGAATATACTGC
>DUAL01000014.1:7639-8016 GCA_012960835.1 Flavobacteriales bacterium
ATCCTCAGTAAGGTAAGAGTCCTCTGCAAAAATAATATTCATTCTTTCTCCGGTTTCCAAGTTAATAGCATAGCCAGGAAACCAACTCATTCCCATTGTACCATCATTGGTTGGATTGCCATATTTGTCTACAGAAGGGGTTAGGCGTAAGCCCATTTTGGTTTGCCCTCCAACTGAAAGCAAATCATCATCTTGTGCTTCAACCACTACGCATTTCGACCATTTAGATTTATCGTCTGTAAATACAATATCCACAGAATGTAGATGGTCCATTCTTTTTGTTCCAGATGTGGTCCAGTTTCTAGAAGTGTTATCATATCCAGGACCGTCTTTATATATAGAGGTCAAATAATAGGGGGCCCAGGTTCCTCCTGAGT
>DUAL01000014.1:8026-8357 GCA_012960835.1 Flavobacteriales bacterium
AGGAAAAATCAAAGGATCCGCCACCAAAACTAAAGTTTTTAAAAGGAACAGTAATATTTTTTTCTATAGCTGTTTCGTAAATTCCATTAGGGTCATCATCAAAAGAGTAATCACTCAGTTGGCCATTATCGGAGTTTTCATATGTTCCTGCTCTTATCCAGTTTAGTCCCCAAAAGAAACCATTCTCATCATCTCTATCAGGTACACCTGAAAGCCATCTGTCATTAATATTTTCAAATTCCATGGAAGAAGAAATCAAACCATTATTAGAAATAAGGAGTGGGTCCTCAGCCGGATTTATCCCTTGCTGAATTTTGATGGTAAGCCCAAT
>DUAL01000015.1 GCA_012960835.1 Flavobacteriales bacterium
ACTGCTGTTATACCACGATTACCTTCCTTAGACACATAACTTGCGTATGGGCCCTTGATAATTTTCATATCTATTTTTTTTACTAAATTCCGAAGCCATTTTTTAATTTCTTTTTCACTCGTTATCGGGCGATTCACTTCTGCCCTAATAATCAAATGTTTGTGTGCTGGCATTCTTTTTCTAATATCCTCCGTTATCTTGTTTAATGATTACATGATAACCTTGTTCCTGCAAACTATTTGCATATCTGTTTGCATCTTCTCTACCTTGACAGAATCTTTTATGAACTGTTTTGGGGTCTGGTGGCACCCAATGGGCCTGTTCTCTTATTTGTGCATGAGTATTTTTACTGGGTTCTTTTGATTTTTCCCAGTACTCTATCCAAATATTCATAATCATCCTCCTTTTTTATCGATTTGTAAAAAGATCTTGTCCAGATTCCGTTAATTTTTTCTTTACATCTTCAAGATCAAAGAACTTTCCATGTCCTGCCTTCATAAACGATACTCCACTCTGAAAAAGTTCAAACTGTCCCTTTTCTCCCTCTTCAATTTCACTTGTATCTGGAAACATATTATTTATTGCAGCAGACAAACTTGTCGCTTGTGGTTTGTAGTTTCAAGAACCACAGTATTTTATTTTCCACATTGATTTCTCCTTTCATGTCATTTCCTCAACTGTTATTTTTAAAGGATATTGATTTTCTTTTACTAAGACGGCGGTATCATAGGCCTTTTGTTCTGCAATCTCTAGGCGATATACTCCTGCAATACCCACACCTTCATTATGTACACTCATCATAATTTTTTCAGCCCGTTCAGATGAATGATGAAAAACTTCTTGTAAGACATATACCACAAAATCTCTTGGAGTATAATTATCATTGTGAAAAATCACAGCAAAATTACCAGGCTTTTGTGGTTCTCTTACTCTCTTGAATCCTCTGGCTATTGCCCCCTTCTTTGGTTTGGTTTCAGTTATTGTATCATCTGCACTCATTTTACTTGTTGTTAATCATCATCCAAAGAGTTTTAAATTTTTCATCTACCACTGAATCAATTGTCGAAACATTTCTTTCAATTTTAGTTAATCCATCATTTAATTCACTTCTTAGTTTTTGAAGTTTTGTTTCAATTGTTTTTACTTGGGTTCTTAATTCTCTCTCTTGAATAACAAATTTTTCCTTAATTTCCTTTTCAAGTGCTTGAACTTCCATTTGTTTTTTATTTAATATATCTACAGATTCAATAGATTCAATATGTGCGAGCGAGATTTGCTCCAATATATTGAATAAATCAACAGATTCAAACTTTTTTATACGAATCTCAACTTCATGAAGATTCTTTTGAAGCGCCGCATCATATTGCCAACCCACTAATATTGCCATCACTATTATGATTAACCATTTATAAATCTTTTTCATTATAGGTC
>DUAL01000016.1:0-422 GCA_012960835.1 Flavobacteriales bacterium
AACTGCCAAGAATGGAACAAGGTCAAGAAAATTTGAACCCCGAATTGCCACCCCAAAAATCCTCGGAAAACTCCCCTGCTGACGATCACGCGATTTTCTTGGAAAAAAATATTTCTTTTGGGTATTTCTTTTTTTTCATGTTTCTTGCTAGCTAGTCAAAAAAAAACGGTAAAAACGGTAAGTATCATTGGTGCTGAAATAGTAAAAGAGAGTCTAATACTCTCTGCTATGAGGACGAAAAAATCAACAATTTTTTCTTCTCAGGAATTTGATTCACGCATACTCAGGCTTGATGCCATCAGTGTTAAAACATTATACATTTCAAATGGATTTTTGGAAGTCAGTGTAGAAGATTCCACTCGAATTGTGGATGGTAAAGTACATGTATTTTTAAAAATATCTGAAGGAAAGCAATACTTTTT
>DUAL01000016.1:475-1422 GCA_012960835.1 Flavobacteriales bacterium
AGAATTTATCCCAAAAAAACCGTACGACCCTGTCACAGCAAATAAAAAATTATCTTTAGTTAGACAAGAGTATGAACAATACGGGAAATTATTTTCATCAATAATGATCACCGATAAAATTGGAGATTCTGTAAATGTTCAACTTCAAGTTGAAGAAGGTCCCGATGTATACATAGATACTTTTTTTATCGAAGGTCTTCAGAATTTGGGGGAAGATAATATCACTAGGGAAATAGCATTCAAATCAGGCGATCTTTACAAAAAAGAGGAAATAGATTTAACAAAGCGAAGAATACTGCAAACAGGTGTATTTTCTTATGCTGGAATCACTCCCTTGCCGGTTGCAGGAAGTGACACTACTGTAAATGTACTGATTGAACTACGACAATTCACACCTAAACAATGGTCATCTGAGGGTGGATATTTTCCCATTGAATATTATAGAGGTGTTGAACCTATCCCGGGGATAGGAGGAGAGATTGAATGGAGAAATAGAAGTTTGGCTAGATCTACAACAAACTTTTCTGCAAGAGTTATTGTACAAGGTCTTTTATCTGAGGATTACTTATATCTAATTTATCCCAAATTTGGAATGGATATGGATTTTTCCAATCAGTGGTTTTTAGAACGTCGAATTCCAACTAGAATTAGACTTTTCTATGAAACTTTTACAAATTTAGGTCAAGAAGGATCTCTATCTCCTGTAATGCGTTATGGCTTACAGCTAACGAGTCATAAAAAATTTGATAATTTTTCTTTTATAGAGACAGGGTTGAATTGGGAACAGTTTATTGGATTTGAAAATGATCAACAAGAAATAGAGCAAAGAACATTTAAATTGAGAGGTTTTTTGGATAAATCAGATGATCCATTATATAAAAATGCTATTTATTATTTGAAAAAAAGAAATATAAGTCTTATTGAAATATTGAGATATTCTATTGGTT
>DUAL01000017.1:0-587 GCA_012960835.1 Flavobacteriales bacterium
CCTTATAAAGTTCCCTGAATTCATCCATAACACCAGCTTCCAAATCCTCGATAGATAAAACAATTGATATTCTCCCTGTGTATTCTAAGTCTTTTAGATATTCTGAAAGTGCCCTTAATTCAGAAATCATCTTTTTGTTATGCTCCAATCTAACTTCCTTATTTGAGTTTATTTCTTCCCAAAAACTCTTTGGATCCTCTGGGTTCGCTAAAAGCGATACCTCTTTAACTCCGTCTTTTTGGCTTACCTTTACTTGGACTGCTGCATACTCTAATTCATCTTCCACTTTATCTCCTTTATTAATTTTATACTCTATTTATAACAAAATATTTAAAATTATGAAAAAAAATAATGGTTTTTTGAATAAAAATTATGGTATAATTTGCGTTCAAACATTCACGTTGGCAGCGACTGATTCTTTCATGAGCGAAACACCTAACCACTCTTTTAGAGTGGTTTTTTCGTTTCTAGGATTGGGGTTTGTGCTTGATAGCGTTTTTCTTGATTTTATCTGAGATTGCTTCATCTAAATCTATATTTAATTTATCTGCCATACGAATTAAGTAAATTATAACATCAAAAATATT
>DUAL01000017.1:657-969 GCA_012960835.1 Flavobacteriales bacterium
CTGCCTGCCGTGGTGTTAACCATTGGAAAATTTCTAGTAATTCGGAGGCCTCTACCGATAAAGCCATGGCGAGGTTTTTTGGATTATGAAAACGATCCCAGTCTCGCTCTTTGGCAAACTCTGAAAGTTGGTTTTGGATTTCTTTTATATTCATAATTCTTTAAATTTTTTTGGAAGAAACTCGTTGGAAAGATTGCGATATGATTTTTGCACTCCCAAGTCCTTATTATCCCGCTTTACTGCCTCTTTGGTTTCGCGCAGTTTGTTAAATAAGTCATTCACTGAAATAAAGTCGCTTGGATTCGTATTTTC
>DUAL01000017.1:1160-1421 GCA_012960835.1 Flavobacteriales bacterium
CACGCTACGAAAATTCTCTTTAAAAACTGCTGCCTCGGGATGCAGCATATTATCCTCCATATACTCACCAAGATTTTCGTCTTGCTCTGGGGTTAATAAATTGGTTTTTTCTTTATCCAATTCTTCGGTTTTGCTCATCTTCGTTTCTTTTTAGTTTCTGTAAACCCTTACCGAAATGATTTCTTCCGTTTTTGGATTGTAATATTCTTTTTTAACCAATTCATTGTCGGCGTTGTAATATTCACTCTCGTCTAAATTTCC
>DUAL01000018.1 GCA_012960835.1 Flavobacteriales bacterium
AACACCAATTTGTTTTGTCAATCCAAAACCTAACCATTCAGTCTCAATAATTTTGCAATGATAAAATTTGCAAATTTCAAGTGTTTTGTCAATTGACCCAGAGTCTACAACAATAATCTCATCTACCCATTTGATTGACTCTAAACATCTCTCAATATTGGATCCCTCATTTTTTGTAATGATTGAAACCGATATTTTATTCATACCTTTTTTGCGACACAAATTATATAATCAGACAATGCTAATTTTTTTATTATATGAACAAAGATGTAGTTAAAAAAGTTAACTTTTCCGTTGGTAATAGAACTGGGCCATGATTCATAATGCACAGTTTCAAACCCTGATTTTGTAAGAATGGTTTTTAAACTTTTTCTATCGAAGGCATAAATATGTGCAGGAAATCCAAAGTGCTTGTATCCTTTTTTCAATCCTCTTTTGTGCAAGAATCTTTTAAACCTAGTGCTTATGCCACCATGATGAGGTACATGAATAAATATATAGCCACCTTGTTTCATACGGTCTCCACATTCAGTTAATACCTTTATTGGGTCGTAGAGGTGTTCTAAAACATCCAGTAATAAAACACCGTCAAATTTAATATCTGACTGATAATTGCCCAATTGCATATTATGGACTGTAATGCCAGTTTTTTCTTTGGCGATCTTTGCGCCAACAGAGCTTATTTCAACCCCTTCAGAATAATATCCATTCTCTTCTAATAACTTAACAGTTAACCCAATATCACAACCAACATCCAGAATAGATGAACCTTTATTTAGAAACTTTTTAACAAGATTGATATTTTCTTGCACTAAATAATAATGAAATTCTTTATTATTTTTCCAATTTTCATAAGTCCAATCATCGTACTTAGATAAGTCTTTCCAATCATCACCCTCATACAAGGTAAGTAACTCCGCTTCTATTAATCTAGGTGAAGCATATTCAATATTGCATTGCAAACATTTATAAAAACCTACGCCATCATTTCTTTTATGTATCAACTCTTTTCCTGCATCACCTCCGCATGTTGGACAATTAACTTTTTCGTATTTATTATTCATAATATTTTTTTATAAGCATCAAACGTCTTATTTGTTGTATTTTCCCAATTTATTTCTTGAGACTTTTTAAATCCACTTTCTGAAATTTTATTGCGTAATTCTAATTGATTATTTAGAGTTTGAATGCTCATTGATATTTCTTGTGAGTCTGTTGGATTGTTAAGAATGATAGCCTCGTTACTGTCCAAATGCTCACTAAATCCACAGTACTTGGCGCTACTTACAATAACAGGTAGTTTGTGCGACATAGCTTCAAGCACAACCATGCCATAAGTATCGCCAAGCGTAGGATGAATGAGAGTATCTGCTACGGGATAGAGTTTACTCATATTCTTAATTACACCAATAAAGTGAGT
>DUAL01000019.1 GCA_012960835.1 Flavobacteriales bacterium
GATGATTTTCTTCAAAACTGTATTCCTTTGGCATATAAGGCCTGTAAGGAAAATAACAATACCAACAAGTGTGATAAGTCATTCTACCAAGGCAAGTACAGTGCGGAATATTTAGACATGGAAAACTACAAATCTTTACTTGCCATGATAGACAAAAAAGATATTACAGATATTTTATCTATTAATAGAGGCGCTAAAGAATTATTCCATGGTAGAAATAAACTTGATAATGATAAATCTGATGAGTTAGAAGAAAAACGTTTAAATATCTTCAAAGATCAAGGAATTACGAAGCCTAATATTTATAGTGGATCCGATGTTAAATCCACTAAAGTTAATGGAGAAAGAATTTGGAAAGATTTGTCCGGGCAACCAGTGACCGGTGTTATTTTTCAACAAAGGTATTCAAAGGATTCCATTTTTAAACATTTTTTTTATGTAAAAGATGGTCTCCAAGACGGTCTTCAATGGCAATTCTCTCCAAACGGCATGCCGATGGCGCTTATAAGTATGAAGAAAGGAAAAAGGAATGGAGTATACATGGAGTGGGATGACTGGGGCAATGTGGTTATCAAGACAAAATACAAAAGTGGAGTACCAGAAGGAAGGGTTGAATATTATTATGACAGGGGTCTTCTTGCAAAAATAACAAACCGTCAAATCCCCAGCTATCATTTACCAACATTGGTAAATGAGTATGATATTTTTAATAAGTGGAAACATGTGATTAAAGAAAATTACACTCAAAAACTTATCTTGAAAAAAGTCGTTAATTTTAAAAATCGCAAAAAGAATGGTATTGTTGTCGAATATTGGCCAAACAATAAAAAATTTGCAGAATACAATATGGTCGACGGAAAAATACAAGGAGATAAAGTTTTTTACGATCCTTGGAAGGTTAATAAGGACACTGGAGAACAGGAGATTAAAAGTATTCATAAATACGTCGATAACAAAAGTGTAGATACGTCAGTTTCTGAGCCTAGCCTTTCTCAGTTTGATTATCTATCAGGGAAGGGTGTTTTAGGGGGGTTAGAGGCATTTATGTCTGCAACAGATATGACTGCAACTGTGAATAATGGCCCGGCATTTGGAAGGAAGCCTTTAGGTAAGTATAAGACTACCGGCAACAACAAGGATAGAGTTAAGATCGTCTCTGATAGGATACGAGTCACTAAGAATCTGGATTTTGTAATTAAACCAAGCAGGATTTCTTGCGGTGTCGGTCACGGTAGTATTGCGCTGGAAAAAAATATGGAAATCGAAAGTGAGGCCGATGTTGAAAAAGCCGTTGAAAAATGCCAGGTTGCAAGAGAAAAATATTTTGATATAATTAATAGTGAAGAATATTATAAAAATCCAAATATATACGATCAACAAATCATAGAAATAATTGAACAACTATATAATAATTTAGTT
>DUAL01000020.1:0-303 GCA_012960835.1 Flavobacteriales bacterium
TATTACCTTAAAAACAACATCGTTAATTTTTGTAGACAAGGCATTAAGTACCTCACTACTATTACGATTAATATGGGATTCATATTTTTCATTAAGTACATTTTTATATAATTTTAGGCCTAAATCCACACCTGTATCATATGAAAATCTTGTATATACCCATAATAGTAAAATTCTCATTAACCCTGCAAACAATGTTGCCAGAATAAATAATACTGTTAATGTAAATAAAATTTGGACATCTGAAACAATGCCGAATACTCCAATAAAATACTCCACAATTGTATAATCATATATAGCTTC
>DUAL01000020.1:313-1417 GCA_012960835.1 Flavobacteriales bacterium
GTTAGTTAAAACCGCCAAAAAAGGGACTATGGCACCAATACTTATCACCTCAGTGAACGAGGTGAGAATCATTACAAGAATCAGAATTTTAAATTTTTTACGCCTTTTTTTCTCAATGCTGTTCCACAAAACTATTAAAGGTCTGCTAGTAGTAACATCATATGACATTTAACTTATAACCCCTCATAACAGTCTCACATAGTTTCACATCTTCCAAATTATCTATTTGAAACATCTTATGCTTATCCATCGTATAATGACCAATTTTTCCAAAAAATCTATTATTATTTATTTTGAATTTTTCTACATCAAATATAAAAAATGAGCCATTTTCCAAATAAGTCTTATTTATTTTTTGTCTAGGTTTTCTATTTTTGTAATCATAGTTTGTTGGATTTAATATATTGTCTTTATATTTCCATATAAAAAAATCTTCAATTTCAGTTGATGAAAATAAAGAGTCAAATTTACCATTAACAAACTCATTAATTCCATTTGTAAAATCTTTTGAACTTCTCAATGGAGAAGTTACTTGTGGCGCCAAAATGAAGTCAATCCCTGGGCCTTTAATTTTCTCTATATATTCAATTGCATGCATCCAAGCAGATTCTGAAGACGCCCCATCTCCGGAAATATCATCCGGCCTTAAAATTGTCTTTGCACCATATTGGCGCGAAATTTCTAAAATTTCTTCACTGTCAGAACTCACCCAAACTTCCAAAACTTTTTTAGAGGCAATAGATTGTAATATCGTCCATGCAATTAATGGCTTGCCACAAAAGTTCATTATATTTTTTTTAGGTACGCCTTTCGACCCACCTCTAGCGATAATAATAGATACAACTCTCATAATTCAATCTTATTATTTTGGGGGAATAAACAAGCTTACTTCCAATCAAGATGTTGGCGAAGATTTTCAGCAATAGGTGTCTCTGCCTCAATCGTTTTCTTAATACCATCACCCATTGCTAATTCAATTTTCCTAACTGCGCCGACTAAATTTCTAAACCCTGTTGGCTCTACAGAGGCAGATTGATCAGACCCATACATTGATCTATCTAAAGTAATATGTCTTTCTAATGAAGTGATTCCAAGCGCCGCCGC
>DUAL01000021.1 GCA_012960835.1 Flavobacteriales bacterium
ATGCTAGTGAGTTTGTGCAAACCAGGAAGATGATCCTGTTGAAGTAGAACGGAAAATTGATTTCATATCCGCTCTGGTAGTAAACCATTCATTATATCTTCAAAGTCATTTTTTTGCTATGGACACCAAAACATTTGTTTTTGCTAAATTGATGTTTTGAGTAAATTAGTTACCGAGAAAAAAAGTATTTCACATTCAATCTGAGGAAAACAATGCAAGAAGGAAAAGTAAAATTTTACAATAGAAGAAAAAGATATGGTTTTATTGCTGGAAGTGATGGTGTGGATTATTTTTTCCACGAAACTGGATTATCTGATGATAGTTATGTTAAAGATGATGATAAAGTAGAATTCAAGGTTATTGAAGGAGATAGAGGGCAAAAGGCTGTGGATATCTCACTCATTGATTAATATCATATATTTCTAATAGAAAAAAATGAAAAATTTAATAATCATATTATTTATCATTGCTCTTTCTTCAACTGCTTATTCCAAGACTGTTGAATCTCTCGATGATGCGATGACTCTATCAAAGGAGCAAAATAAACCAATTTTAATTGATGTCTTCGCCGATTGGTGATTCCCTTGCTGGAAATTTGGTCGTGCATCAAATGATGATAAGGAAGTAAAAAATATAATTGAAGATGTTGTACTCTTGAAAGTGAATAAGAAAGAAGCTGAAGCTGAAAAAATTATTAAAAAGTATGGGAAACCGAAAGGATTTCCAACCTTTTATCTCGTTAATTCAGATGGAAGTTTGAGAGATAGTTGGAGTGGTTATTCTAAACCTTTTTTCCTAAACAAAGTAGAGGAGCTTTTAAACCTGAAAAATTAAGGCGAATGAAATTCAAATGTGGAAGCCTCGTTTTTTCGGGGCTTTTTTTTACTCTTTTAAGTAAGTAAGATTACTTTGGGTAAAAGGTATGGGTTTAATACCAAACTTTTTAAAAGCTTCTTTAGAATCACACGTATTTCCTTCCAAAAGCATATTAAGTTGGTCTCTTGTGATGGGAAACCAGCTAAAGCCATCCAGGAGAGATGCAAGAGTTTTTATAATAAATGCAGGTGTAGGTATTTTCAGCTTTGTCTTTCCACTTGCCTTTGCAATGATTGAAATCAATTCTTTCCAGCTGAAATCCTCCGATCCTCCCAGATGGTAGCATTCCCCGAAGGTTGACGAATCACTGATAGAACGTGTAAAAAATTCTGCTACATTTTTCACATGGATAGGTGATATTTTAAACTGCCCTGCATGCAGGGGTGATAAACCTGTATAAAATAAAGGCGCAGGGAGAGGAAGGTCAATCAGATCATCCCTGAGTTGGGTGCAAAATTCTATTTTACCTCTGGAGGGTCCGAAAACTAAAGAAGGGCGAAAAACAGTCCAGTCTAGATCTGTTTTTTTTAAATA
>DUAL01000022.1 GCA_012960835.1 Flavobacteriales bacterium
GTTTTTTACAACTGCCCAAAATGATTTTTATGATGAAAATAATATCAATACCATTGAAATTTTCTTTTCCCAATCCAATTGGGATCAATTGATGGACAACTATTATGCTACAGGAAATGGAGATCGCCTCACTGCAGGCAGTGTGATTGTAAATGGAATAGTTTTTGATAGTGTTGGGGTAAAATATAAAGGAAATAGCTCTTATAATGCGAACAATGCGAAAAATCCGCTCAACATAAAACTCAATCACATAAAAAATCAAGATTATCAAGGATACTACACACTAAAACTCTCCAATGGAGATAAGGATCCTACTTTTGTGCGTGAGGTTTTAAGCTATTTCATTTCCAGACATTATATGCAAGCCCCAAAAGCAAATTATACTGAGGTTTATATTAACGGAAATTATATTGGGCTTTACGGAAATATCGAATCCGTAAACAAAAAATTTATAGAAGAACATTTTTACTCAGATGATGATAATATTTTATTCAAATGCAATCCGCAAAATTTGGGAGGCGGTGGTGGAAATCCTGGTTGTTCTTCTGGAATAGGATCATCCCTTGAGTATTTAGGTCCTGATAGTACTTGTTATGAGGATTATTATGAAATGCAATCCGATTTTGGCTGGGAAGACATGAAGAATTTGACTTATGAGTTAGATCAAAATCCCAACAATATAGACCAGCATTTTGATGTGGATAAAGGTATTTGGTTTTTAGCATTAAATAATTTGTTTGTGAATTTGGATAGTTATATTGGCCCATTCTGTCAGAATTATTATTTATTTCAGAATGATAATAGTCGTTTTCTTCCTGTTGTCTGGGATTTTAATGAATCTTTTGGACATTTTTCCATGATAAATACTCCTGGACCTGGAAACCCACCAGCCACAACTCAGGATTTGCAAGAAATGGATCCATTCCTTAGGGATGGGGATGCTACAAGGCCTCTTTGCAATATCCTATTTGCAGACCCAACTTATAAAAAAATGTATGTTGCCCATATGAAAACCATTATGGACGAATTTTTTAGTAACAATTATTACCACCAAAAAGCCGATAGTTTACACAGCACTATTTCGGCAGCTTTTCAATCCGATCAAAATACTTTTTACACTTGGAATCAGGCCACTCAAAATATTACTATTTCTGTTACGGGAGGTGGCGGTCCGGGTGGTGGTACTAAAGTAGGAATTACCGAATTAATGAATGCACGAACCACTTATATTTTAGCCCAAAATGAATTTCTATACCCTACTCCAAATATTTCAAACATTAATTTAAGTGCCGTTAATCCAAGCCCCTACTCAACAATTGATATTTCGGCATATATAACTTCACCAACTGCCGTTTTACCTACAGCATTTCTTGGCTATAGGAATAGCCCTGCCGAGATGT
>DUAL01000023.1 GCA_012960835.1 Flavobacteriales bacterium
CCCAACTTATTGTTAAATTTAAGGATGACTCTAATCTCTCATTCGATTATATCGCATCTCACGGACACACTATTTTTCATCAGCCAAAAAAAGGACTAACACTTCAAATTGGGGATGGACAAACCATAGCAAACCTCACAAGAACAACTACCGTTTGTGATTTTAGAAGTTTAGATATTTCCCTTAACGGTGAAGGCGCTCCACTTGTTCCTATTGGAGATTTATTACTTTTTCCTCAATACAAATACTGTTTAAATTTGGGTGGATTTTCTAATATTTCAATAAAAGATAATGGAGGGATTACTGCTTTTGACATTTGTCCTGTAAATATTGTGCTCAACCAACTAAGTAAAAAGTTAGGTTTTGAATTTGATAAAAATGGAACTTTAGCAAAAAAAGGAACGCTAATTCCTAAAATATTGAACAAACTAAATCAACTTAAATATTACAAAAGAAACCCTCCCAAATCACTTGGTAGAGAATGGGCAGATGAGTTTATTAACCCCATTATGAACTCTGAGCTCAAAATAGAAGATTTATTGCATACTTTTTGCGAACATATCGCAATTCAAATAGAAAAATACTTAAAAGATGAAAAGGTGTTAATAAGTGGTGGTGGTGTGTTTAATGCTTATTTAATTTGTAGGATAAGTCATTATGTAAAATCTGAAATTATTATCCCAAAAAATGAAATCATTGATTATAAAGAAGCCTTAATTTTTGGTTTCTTGGGAGTATTAAAACTTAGGAATGAGACAAATTGTTTACAGTCTGTAACAGGAGCAGAAAGAGATTGTTCAGCAGGAGAAATCTTTAAGCCACAAGCCTAAGCAATTAGCTATATTGCTTACCTTTGCAAAAATTTTACTGATAAAAAGAAGATGGAAGATTTATTGAAAAGATTTGAAAACAAAAAAGCCGAAATTGTATTTAAGTGGCAAGATAATTTAACCAATGCAAAAGGCTGGATTGTAATAAATTCCCTAAGAGGAGGTGCCTCTGCTGGCGGAACAAGAATGCATGCCAATGTATCTGAGCAAGAGGTAGTTGCACTTGCTAAAACCATGGAAGTGAAATTTACGATTTCAGGTCCTCCAATTGGTGGTGCAAAATCTGGAATAAATTTTGACCCAAAAGATCCAAGAAAAAAAGAAGTCTTAAAAAGATGGTTTGCTGCTGCAAAACCATTATTAAAAACTTATTATGGTACTGGTGGAGATATGAATGTAGATGAAATAGAAGAAGCCATGCCAATTTGCAAAGAAAATGGAATTTTATTTCCGCTTGAAGGGGTAGTAAATGGACATTTCAAAAAAGATAAGGTAGGAAAAATGCAGATTATTAACCGACTAATACAGGGCGTTCCTTTAATAGTTAAAGATAAAAATCTTAGTCCAAATCTTCAAAAGGATTATTCGGTTGGTGATTTGATAACTGGCTATGGAGTTTCTGAATCCGTATTACATTTCTACAATATTTTTGGAGGAGATGTAAAAGGGAAAAGAGTAATTATTCAAGGATGGGGGAATGTGGCTGGTGCGTCCGCTTATTATTTAGCGCAAGCAGGCGCTATTATTGTAGGAATTATCGACAAAGTAGGTGGTATTATAAATAAAGATGGTTTTACTTTTGAACAGGTGAAATCACTTATTGAAGATAGACGTTCAAACTTTTTGGAAGTGGAAAACATACTGCCTTTTGAAAAAGTAAATAAAGAAATTTGGGGCGTTGGTGCAGATATTTTTATTCCTGCTGCTGCTTCTCGCTTACTTACACAAACGCAATTGGATACTATGGTGGATAGCGGACTGGAAGTAATCTCTGTTGGAGCTAATGTGCCTTTTGCCGATAAGGAAATCTTCTTTGGACCAATTTCTAAAAGTGCGGATGAAAGAGTGAGTGTTATACCCGATTTTATTTCAAATTGTGGAATGGCTCGTGCATTTTCTTACTTTATGGAGGAGAATCCGCAAATGAAAGATATTGCTATCTTTACAGCAGTTTCCAATACCATTAAAAATGCTTTAATTAAAGTAAATAATATAAATAATTCAAAAACTAATATTTCAAAAACGGCATTAGAAATTGCTTTAAAACAACTACTATAAAATATGGATACACAAATTTTACAAACTGAATTTTTAGGGAATACCTTACAAGATTATTGTTGGTTTTTAGGGGCAATTCTGTTAGGACTTTTATTCAAAAAACTTATTTCCAGATATTTAAGCAAATTACTTTATAAAGTAATTGGTAAAAAAGACAGTGAAATTGGAGTGGAAAAATTTAACGAACTACTTACTAAACCCATTGGAATGTTTATCATGCTTTCCATTATTTATTTGGGTGCTTCTCACATTCAATATCCGCCAAGCTGGAATTTGGGAACTGTGGAAGAGTTTGGTCTGAAAATGATTGTAAGCAAAGCATATGCTTTTGTTTATGTACTTTCTATTTTTTGGATTCTTCTGAAAGTAATTGATTATGTGGGGCTAATACTATTTGCAAGAGCGGAGAAAACAGAAAATAAAATGGATGACCAACTCATCCCTTTCATCATAGAAATTGCAAAAATCCTGACTTATATTTTTGCCTTGTTTATTATAATGGGTAATGTGTTTGATGTGAATATTACTGCCCTTGCAACAGGACTTGGAATTGGAGGAATTGCCCTTGCTATGGCGTCCAAAGAAAGTTTGGAGAATTTATTGGGTTCTTTTACCATCTTTTTCGATAGACCTTTTACCGTTGGCGATACCGTTACCGTTGGCTCTGTAACGGGAAAAGTAGAAAAGGTAGGATTTAGAAGCACCAGAATCAGAACTTATGATAAAAGTATTGTCACTGTACCTAACAAAAAGATGATAGATGCCGAATTGGATAATTTAGGAATGCGACCGGTAAGAAGAGTGAAGTTTAATCTTGGGCTTACTTATGATACCACCATTGAGCAAATTAAAGCCATAGTTTCTGACATTCAAGAAATGATAAACAATCATGCAAAAACAGACCAAGAAGGCAAAGTACGGTTTCAAGAATTTGGTTCTAGCTCATTGGATATATTGGTAATTTATTATGTGAATAGTCCAAAATGGGACGATTTAATTGATGTGCGAGAAGATATCAATTACAAAATAATGGAGATTGTAAAAAAACATAATTCTGACTTTGCCTTCCCATCTACAACAGTATATTTGCAGCAAAATAATTAAACCCTAATTTTATGATTTTTACCATTATGATTGTGGTCTTTGTGTTGGGCTACTTGGCTATTGCTTTGGAACACCCGATTAAAGTAGATAAGGCAGCATCTGCACTTTTGATAGGTGGAATTTGTTGGGCACTTTACGCTTTTTCAGGAGTTGATGCTCACCATATGAATGAACATTTATCACACCATTTGGTGGCTATTGCTGAAATTTTATTCTTCCTTTTAGGAGCAATGACAATTGTGGAATTGATTGATGCACATGAAGGGTTTTCAATTATTACTGATAAAATTACAACCAATAAAAAAGTAGCATTAATGTGGATTTTGAGTTTCATTACCTTCTTCTTCTCTGCTGCTTTGGACAACCTTACTACAGCAATTGTAATGTCAGCATTACTTACTAAACTGATTAAGGATAGAGAGGATCTTTGGATGTTTGCTGGAATGGTAATCCTATCCGCAAATGCTGGTGGGGCATGGTCACCAATTGGGGATGTTACCACAATTATGTTGTGGATAGGCGGGCAGGTAACTGCTAATAATATCATTCTTTCTGTATTTATCCCTTCACTTGTTTGCGCATTAGTTCCACTTATTTACCTTACTTTCCGACTAAAAGGAGAAGTAAATAAGCCAGAAAAATTAGAATTAGAAGAGCATACTATTGACCCAACTACTCCTTTCGAAAGAAACTTAATTTTCTATATGGGGGTTGGAGGATTGCTTTTTGTTCCAATTTTTAAAACGATAACCCATTTACCGCCTTATGTTGGAATGTTACTTTCATTAGGTGTTTTATGGCTTGTTACTGAAATTATTCACAGAAGCAAAAACCATGAACAAAAATCACAACTTTCTGTAATAGGGGTTATGAAAAAAGTAGATGTACCAACAATATTTTTCTTCTTAGGAATTTTATTAGCAGTTGCATCATTACAATCCGCTGGTCAATTAGATATTGTTGCTAATTACTTAAGTGATACTTTTAACGGACAATCAACTGAAGGAATTTATATTATCAATATAATAATTGGCTTACTTTCTTCTATTGTAGACAATGTACCTTTAGTTGCAGGAGCTATGGGTATGTATCCAATTGCAGAAACTGGATTGTATGCAACTGATGGCATGTTTTGGGAGTTTTTAGCCTATTGTGCGGGTACGGGTGGTAGCGTGCTAATTATTGGTTCGGCAGCAGGAGTTGCTGTTATGGGAATCTTGAAAATTGATTTTATTTGGTACATGAAAAATATATCTCTTTTGGCGCTTATGGGGTATTTAGCAGGTGCCGCCACTTATATTCTGATGCAATAAAAATTAAAATAATCGTTTTAATAAAAAGTAAATTATGAATACACTCCTTTTACAAACTCTACTAGCAAATGACACTATCAATCAAATAGTGGTAGAAGAAAAAACGCTATCCATTATGCAACTTATAACTAGTGGAGGAACTGGTGGAACCATTATTATGGTGGCGCTTGGCATACTTTCCGTTTTTGCAGTTTATATTTTATTTGAACGCTATGCAGCAATTAATAAGGCAAGCAAAGAGGATGATAATTTCTTTAAAAGCATTAAGAATTTTGTGGAGCAGAAAGATATTTCGGCTGCTAAAACACTTTGCCAGAATACGGATAACCCAATTGCCCGAATGATTGAAAAAGGGGTAGATAGAATTGACAAGCCCATGACGGATATTTCAGCATCCATTGAAAATCAGGGGAAATTGGAGATTTATAAAATGGAGAACAATTTGGCTAATCTGGCAACCATTGCAGGAGCTGCGCCAATGATTGGGTTTTTAGGAACGGTTATTGGTATGATTGTTGCCTTTCATGAGATGGCAAGTGCTGGTGGAAATATTGATGTAGAAATGCTCTCCAAAGGGATTTATACCGCCATGGTAACTACTGTTGCCGGTTTGGTGGTGGGAATTATCGCCTACATTGCATACAATTATTTGGTAACAAGGGTGGAGAAAGTCATTTTCCAAATGGAAGCCAGAACAACTGAATTTTTAGATCATATTCATCATTCTGAATAATGGTACTCAGAAGCAGAAATAAAGTAAGTCCGGATTTTAATATGTCTTCCATGACTGATATAGTATTTCTACTTTTAATCTTTTTTATGCTCACCTCTACCCTAGTAAGCCCAAATGCATTAAAACTTCTTTTACCAAATAGCAAGGCCAAAACTTTGGAGAAACAAACCGTTTCAGTTTCCATTACCAAAGAGATAGACTTTTTCATAAATGAAAGAAAAGTAACGGAAAACAATTTGGAAAGAGAGCTGAAACTCCTTTTGGAAAACAAGCAAGAAGCAGCCATTATTTTGCATACCGACAAAACGGTTGATATCGAATTTGTAGTAAAAGTAATGGATATTGCCTATAGAAATAAATACAAAATTGTACTGGCCACAACACCTAATTAAATGTTTTCTTCCGAAAAGAAAAATAAACGAAAAGGAATTATCGGAACACTTTTGTTTCATGTTTTACTTATAGTTGCATTCCTTTTTATGGGGCTGACCTATCAAATTCCACCTCCTCCTGAAGAAGGAATCAGTATTAATTTTGGATATGTGGATGAAGGTATGAGTGAGACAGAACCTGAAGATGTAGCGGAAATTCCTGAGCCAGTTCAAGAGGAAATTGTTGAAGAACAAAGTGCTGCAGAAGAGGAAGTAGTTACCCAAGAAACGGAAGAAGCGCCAATAGTTGAAAAAACAGAGCAAAAAAAGAAAGAGCCAGAACCAGAGAAACAGGAAGTAATTGAAGAAAAAAAACCGGAGGTAAATAAAAAAGCTCTTTATACCGGAAAAAAGAAAAATAAAGAATCAGATGAGGGTAATACAGGAGAAAGTGGAAATCAGGGTGCAATTGATGGTGACCCCAATGCAAAAGCCCATAGTGGTGGCGGCATTGGGACAGATGGAATTGCTTATAAATTAGGAGGAAGAAGCCCTGAATTTAAAGCAAAACCTATTTACAAAATACAAGAAGAAGGCAAGGTAGTTGTCATTATTACAGTGGACAGATTAGGTACTGTGGTAAATGCAATTCCTGGTGCCAAGGGCTCCACCACTTTAAACAAATATCTTTTGGCAAAAGCAAAAGAGGCAGCTCTGAAAACCAAATTCAACCCCAAGCAATCTGCTCCTAAAAACCAACAAGGAAAAATCATTTATCATTTCAGTCTGAACTGATGAATTATAAGCAAACGCTTGATTATCTTTTTGCTAAACTACCTATGTACCAAAGACAAGGTGCTGCTGCTTATAAAGCTGATATTGGGAATATTGTAAATGCTTGCAAGCAACTGAATAATCCGCATCAAAGGTTTAAAAGTATACATATTGCAGGCACAAACGGGAAGGGTTCTGTGGCGCATATTTTGGCTTCCATTTTGCAAGAAGTTGGCTATAAAACGGCTCTTTATACTTCCCCACATTTAAAAGATTTCAGAGAAAGAATTAAGATAAATGGGGAAATGATTGCTGAGCAAGGAGTGATAGATTTTGTATCAGAAAACAAACATCTATTTGAAAAATTGGAAATGTCTTTTTTTGAAATGACAGTGGCTCTGGCTTTTGATTTTTTCGCTAAAGAAAAAGTAGATATTGCTATTATTGAATGTGGTTTGGGCGGCAGATTGGATAGTACAAACATCATCTACCCTGAACTATCAATCATTACAAATATTGGGCTCGACCACACTAATCTATTAGGAAATTCACTAGAAAAAATTGCAAAAGAAAAGGCAGGGATCATAAAGAGAAATACACCAATCATTATTGGTAGAAAACAAGAAAAAACCAAGCAGATTTTTATAAATATTGCAAGTGATAAAAAAGCCAAAATTCATTTTACGAAAACAGAAAATAATTATAGCAGTGATTTGAAAGGAATATACCAAAAAGAGAATATAGCTACTGCAATTATGACCGTTAAACAACTCTCTAAATTAGGATGGAATATTGGAGAGAAAAACATAAAAAACGGACTTCAAAAAGTAATGGAAAATACTCAGCTTTTGGGCAGATGGCAAATATTAAATGATAAACCAAAAGTAATTTGTGATGTAGGGCATAATGAAGATGGGATAAAGCAAATTGTAAAGCAAATAAAAAAAATACCCTATCAAAATTTACATTTCGTATTTGGAATGGTAAAAGATAAAAACTTGAGTAACATTTTAAAATTATTGCCCAAAAAGGCTAAGTATTATTTTTGTGAGGCTCAAATACCAAGAGCTTTGGAAGTTAGTTTACTAGAAACAGAAGCAATTACATTTGGCTTAAATGGAAATAGTTTTTCTTCAGTTGCTAAAGCTTTAGCGCAAGCCAAAAAAAACGCCAATGAAGATGATTTAATTTTCATTGGAGGAAGCGCATTTATAGTAGCAGAGGCTCTTTAATTTAATTTTGAAAATATTTGTATGTAATAAGAAATGGCATATATTTGCACTCCAATTTTGGGCGATTAACTCAGTTGGTTCAGAGTGCCTCCCTTACAAGGAGGAAGTCGGGGGTTCGAGTCCCTCATTGCCCACCAAAAACAAACCCACTCATTTGAGTGGGTTTTTTATTATCTTAGCTTTTTAAAAAACTCCTAAAACGTATTAATTTATTGCGAAATTGAACTAATGAGTGGTCATGTAGAAATAACAATAACCGAATCAGATATAAAAAAAACACTACTGCATTATAATTATGGATCCTATATATCTCATGAAAACATCTCTTTTGGGTATGCAAATGAGAATTTTAAAGTAACTACTACCGTAGGTAATATTTTATTTCGTTTATACAAAAAACAATCAGAAGATAGTGTGAGACAAGAATTATTACTGATGAATGCTTTACAAAAAAGTGAC
>DUAL01000024.1 GCA_012960835.1 Flavobacteriales bacterium
TATATATTTAGCAAAAGGAATACTACATGTAAATGCTGGAGAAACTGCATTCAAAACATGAATACTGTTTGAATCTCCCTCAATAACAAAATCCATTTCAAGCTTGTTTTTACGAGCATCAATTAATTGCGCCCTTATTCCGGGAATGGACCACTCATCAAAAATTTTATTATTAAAACCATTACACAATCTACTGGCTTTTTTAATCATATTCGGCTTGTAATACTTAAGAACTTCTTCAAATGCAAGCCTCTTAAAGTCAAAGTCTGATTTTGTAAATAGACTCAATTGTCGTTTTACAATTTCTTTAAATTCGTTTATATTAAAGTTTTCTAACCCATTGTACTGTTCCACCCAAAATGCTGGGATAGCAGTTGGTCCTATCTTTACCACACCATCAACTGTAAGAGTAAAATGCACGCCAAGAAATGGATTTTCTAAATTTGGAACAGGGTAGATGTTTGTAGATATATTACTTTTGATATCGGAAGAACGTAAATATATGCCTTTAAATGGAAGAAGGTAATAATTTTTTGAGAATCCATAATCTTTTGCTATCTTATCAGCATAAAGTCCTGCGGAGTTTATTACATACTTTGCATCTATTTGACCATTGCTAGTCTTAACCACCCCATCAACACAGCCTTTGTAAGCTGTATTGAAGTGAAATACAACCCCGGCATCCATTGAATCTTCTGACATTTTTTTTACAATAAGTTTTGGATCAACTGTTGATGTTGTAGGTGAAAACAAGGCGTATTGCATAGTCTTTACTTTCGGCTCTATTTGTTTTGCCTCATTCTCGGTTATTTTTTCTAATTCAACATTATTTTTAGCTGCCCTATCAAGCAATTTATCTAAAACAGAAATATCCTCATTTGACTGAGCAACAACTAGTTTGCCACATTTTCTGATTGGTAAATTATTATCATCACAATATTTCGTTAGTGCCGCATTTCCATCGCGAGTAAACTTTGCTTTTAAGCTGTCCTCTGTATAATAAAAACCAGCGTGAAGTACGCCGCTATTTCTTCCACTTGCGTGTTTAGCCTCACCATCTTCTTTTTCAATTACTATAATTTTTGAATTTGGATATCTTTTAGATAGTTCTATAGAAACACTTATGCCTATAACACCTCCACCAATAACAAGATAGTCGCACGCTTTCATAAAAGTTACCTTAAAAATCTTTGGTTAAAATTTAGCAGTTTATTTTTCACGATTTTTGGTAAGAACGGGAAAAAAATATTTCTTAATTTTTGACTTAATAACGGCAAAAATAGAAAACAACATTATGAACTTTAAAAACGACATAAAAGGCGTTTTCAAAGAAGGCGAAAAATATTTTTTAGAAGTAATTCCGGATAACAAAGAATGTTATGCAGTTTACCCAACAGG
>DUAL01000025.1:0-335 GCA_012960835.1 Flavobacteriales bacterium
AATTACGATCAAATAGTATCCATTGGCGAGATGCTTTCTACCAAAATAATGAGTGCCTATTTAAGCGAAAATGGCTTTGAAAATTCTTGGCTGGATGCAAGGAATATTATCCGCACCGATAACAAATACAGAAATGCAAAAATAGATTGGGAGCAAACCATCACTTTTTGTAAAGATAAAATCACCCATTTTCCAATAATTACACAAGGATTTATTGGTTGCACTTCTGAGAATTTTACTACCACATTAGGAAGGGAAGGATCTGATTTTACAGCAGCCATTTTGGCTTTTGCTCTCGATGTAAAGCAAGTAATAATTTGGAAAGATGTGGATGG
>DUAL01000025.1:382-1397 GCA_012960835.1 Flavobacteriales bacterium
TTTTTGAAAAAACCGAGCAATTGATGAAAATACCTTTTGAGGAAGCAATAGAGTTGGCCTATTATGGTGCAAAAGTGATGCATCCAAAAACCATTCAGCCATTGCAAAAAAAATCCATTCCTTTGGAAGTAAAATCCTTCATTAACCCTAATAAAGACAGTTCTATTATAGGTGATTTTGAAAATGTGGAGCCATTTGTACCATCTTATATCGTAAAAGAAAATCAAATTCTTATTTCGGTTGCCGATAAAAACTTATCTTTTATTGTAGAAGAGCACTTAAGTTCCATTTTCTCTCTTTTTTCTGGGTACGGAGTAAGGGTAAATATGATGCAAAATTCAGCAATCAGTTTTTCTGTTTGTGTGGATAATGATAGCCATAAAGTCCCAGAATTATTAACTGTTTTAAAAGAAGATTTTCAGCTGTATTTTAATGATAAACTAACAATGTACACCATTCGTCATTATGATGAAGACTCTATAGAAAAACTACTGATAAATAAGGAGTTATTGCTAGAACAAAAAAGCAGACATACCATACACTTGGTTGTTAAAGATCAGGAATAATAACATAACTGCTTACTTATTCGTATCTTTGCAGCCAGTTTACAAGAGAAAAATAATGACACAACAGCATACTTTTCATATTCCTGTAATGGGAACTGCATTTACGGTAGATACGCCACTTAAAGTTTCTCAATTCGGAATTGATTCGGTTATCGCTTTGGCTGATGATGTATTACTGGAAAGACTTAGGAAGGTATATGCTGATAAAAATAATTTGCAGTATGAGGAAATCAAAAATAATACTAAGGATTATCGTGCCGACAGAATCACTTCTTATTTGAATTTAGTACATAAATTAGCTAATCAGAAGTATGAAGAATATACTACTGCTACAAAAGAAAAAGTAGAAGCTTTGAAAACTTTTTTTGCAACTTTTCCTGACATATCTCAGTTGAAAAAAGAATTCAATAAACTCACTGAGAAACACTTTAATATAAATGAGGTTTCCA
>DUAL01000026.1:0-897 GCA_012960835.1 Flavobacteriales bacterium
CAATAATAATCTTTTTCAATCTCACATATAGCAGAACAACCATCTCCATCAACTAAATTTCCACCAGAAATTCCTATATAGTCCGCTGCCTTAAATCCAGGGGAGAATTGGTATTTTCCAGGCACCTTGACAAATCCATTAACCATTACAGCTTTTTCCTCAGAAAAATCGATTATATCTCCTGGTTTAAGTATTGTGGAAGAAAATATTTTAGGAGAAACAACTATCACTTCTTTCACATCATTGTTTTCCCGAGTTATTAAAATGTTTGAAATATCTGCATTCTGTTCCAACTCAATTTTTCGTTGAAGTAAATTCTGTAGAGTCTCTCCTATTGGAATAATATCATATCCTTTACCTTTTATAGCTCCTCTAAGGATAATACCTGCATCTTCGATATTACCAAATGGTACATAAATTTTATCTCCTTCAATGAATTGTGGATTCTCATCTAAATCTCCGTTGATAACAAAATTTGTATAATTTACATATCTTTTCTCACCGGAGGAACTTTGGATTTCTATATCATATTCTTTGGCTAATTGGTGAAATCCCCCCACTACATTTATAATATCTCCTAAACGACTAACTGGATCAATATTAACAAATCCAGGAAAACTTACAGCTCCAGAGATTTGAATCTTAAATCGTCTCAAGTTTATGAGGGATATATTAATTTTTGCATTGTTATATTTTTCAAGACACATTTTTTTTATTTTTTCAATAGCAACATTTAAAGATAATTTATCAACAAAGATAACACCAATAACAGGGATCAAAATTTCCCCTGTTGGGGTAATTGTTAGGAGTAATGATACAATCCCATCACTGGAAATCATATTAAATGATAATTTATCGCCCGGGCCGACAATATATTTCCTCGGATCTATCGTTCCT
>DUAL01000026.1:907-1396 GCA_012960835.1 Flavobacteriales bacterium
GGGCACAATTTTCTTTGCGTCACTGAGGTTTTCCATATGACCGATGTGCAAAATCGAAGGCCCACATGCTTGGTTGATTTGGTGTGTGTGTTTTGTATATATTGCTTGTGTGTTATTTTCTGTGTTATTTTCGATTGTTACTGGGGAAGAGGTTATTCTTTTATAGGAACTAACATCAGGGATTTGCCCTTTGAGAGAAAATGCTGAAAGCAAAAAAACTAGCATTATAACTTGGAGTTTAGATTTCTTGTTCATATCCATATTTTTCTAAGTTAGCCCGGGCAATTTGATATCCAAAAATGATTGCAGAAGTTATTATATAGAAAAGAGTTGTGTCAAGATTTAGAAAAAATACTTTTTTATCCAGAGAATACCCTATAGAAATATGAATCCTTTTTCAAATAATCTGTAATTTTTTCCCAATCTTTTTAAAGCCCTCAATTGCCCGGGATAAATGTTCCCTTTCATGGGCTGCGGAAATTTGCACTC
>DUAL01000027.1 GCA_012960835.1 Flavobacteriales bacterium
TACTGAAGTAGCTCCTAAAGAGTGACCTGAAAGAGATTTTGTAGAACTTATTTTAGGAACAGAATCTTTAAATACTTCTCCTACCGCTTTAAGCTCTGTTATATCCCCTACAGGAGTTGAAGTTCCATGTGTATTGATATAGTCAATTTTATTTTTACTAGTATTTAAAGCCATTTGCATACATCTTACCGCACCTTCGCCTGACGGTGCTACCATATCATAACCATCAGAAGTTGCGCCATAGCCAGTTAATTCAGCATAAATTTTCGCACCTCTAGCTTTTGCATGTTCATATTCTTCTAAAACTAAAACACCTCCACCACCAGATATTACAAATCCATCCCTAGTTTTATCATATGGTCTAGAGGCTTTTTCTGGAGTATCATTATACTTTGATGATAAGGCAGTCATTGCATCAAACATTGCTGTCATTGCAAAATGAACTTCATCACTTCCACCAGCAAACACAATTTTTTGTTTTCCCAGTTGTATTAATTCCATTGAATTTCCAATACAATGTCCACTTGTTGCACATGCAGAGCTAATTGTATAGTTAACACCTTTAATTTTAAATGGTACTGCCAGTGTAGCAGAAGCAGTGCTCGACATAGTTCTTGGAACAATAAATGGTCCCATTTTTTTTGGATTTTTTTCTCTTGTTTTATCAGCGGCTAAAATAACATTTTGAATTGATGGTCCACCTGAACCCATAATCATACCCGTTGAAATATTGCTTACATCTTTTTCTTCCAGTCCAGAGTCTTTAACAGCTTCAGCCATAGAAATATAATTATATGCAGAACCTGGACCCATAAATCTTAAAAATCTTCTATCAACATGGTCTTCAATTTTAATATTTGGTTTTCCATGGATATTGCTTTTTAAGTTATATTCTTTGTATTCTTCAGAAAATGTAATTCCAGATTTTGCATTTAGTAAAGATTGATAGATTTCTTCTTGATTGTTTCCTAAACAAGAAACAACTCCAATACCAGTTACAACAACTCTTTTCATTATTTGAATAACCCTACTTTTAAATTTTCAGCTGTATATATTGTTTTTCCATCAGCTTTAAGAATGCCATTTGCTAAACCTACAGTGGTTCCTTCCTTTATTATAATTCTTTTCATATCTATTTCATAGGTAGCCAATTTAACATTTTTTAATACTTCTCCAGTAAATTTTACACTATTAACGCCTAATGCTCTTCCTTTTCCTGGTTTTCCAAGCCAACCTAAATAAAAACCAACTAGTTGCCACATTGCATCTAATCCCAAACAACCTGGCATAACTGAATCCTCTTTAAAGTGACATTCAAAAAACCATAAACTGTCTTTTATGTCTAGCTCAGCTTTAATTAATCCCTTTTTATAAACTCCTTTATTTT
>DUAL01000028.1 GCA_012960835.1 Flavobacteriales bacterium
GAAAATGCTTCAGGAATTAGAGTTTGGGATGTAAGTGACCCTACTACTGTATCATTATTACCCACTTCTTTAAGTGGAAATATCCTTTCATTTAATGATTCCTTAAATGAGCTGCATCAATACTTGGCTTTTAATAGTTCAGCTTATTTAACACCTACTTTAAAAGGCAGTATTTCTAATCAGAATTTGCATAATATTTTCTCTGATATTGAGTATGTAATTGTTTCTCACCCTGATTTTTTAAATGCAGCCAATCGCTTAGCTAATTTTCATTCTAATTTTGATGATTTAACATCTGTAATTGTAACTCCACAGCAGATTTATAATGAATTTTCATCAGGTATGCAAGATGTTTCTGCAATTAGAGATTTTTTAAAAATGTTGTATGATAGGCCAAATTCAGAATTAAAGTACTTGTTATTGTTTGGAGATGGTTCCTATGATCCAAAAAATAGAGTTCCAAATAATACTAATTTTATTCCAACATATCAATCAGTAAATTCTACTCATCCTACGCAAACACATGTTACAGATGATTTTTTTGGACTACTAGATGATGATGAAGGGTTATTTATAAATGATTTGATTGACATTGGGATAGGAAGGTTTCCAGTTTCAACACAAACTGAAGCAAATATCTTAGTAGATAAAGTAGAGAAGTATTATGCAAAAGAGTCTTTTGGGTCCTGGAGAAATGATATTGCATTTATTGCTGATGATGGAGACGCAAATGATGGGAATACTCATATGTGGCAAGCAGATAGTTTATCAAATTATGTAGCGGATAATTATTCTGATATAAATATTGCCAAAATATATTTAGATAATTATTTACAAGAATCAACTCCTGGTGGACCAAGAAGTGAAGCAACACAAAATGCAATTAATAATAAAATAGATAAAGGAGCACTTTTGGTAAATTATACTGGTCATGGTGGGCCATTAGGATGGACACAAGAGCGAATACTTGAAGTTGAACAAATTAAAGCTTGGGAGAATAATAATCTGCCTCTTTTTATGACTGCCACATGTAAATTTTCCTATTTTGATGATCCAGAAAAGAAATCTGCAGGAGAATATGTATTGTTAAATGCAAATGGTGGTGCTATTGCTTTGCTAAGTACTACTCGTTTAGTTTATTCATCTCCAAATTACAATTTAAATACTAAATTTATTAATGTGCTATTTGAAAAAGTAAATGGAGAATTTCCTAGACTAGGTGATGTATTTAAAAAAACAAAGGTATTAAGCGGATCTGGAGCAAATAATAGGAATTTTACACTGTTAGGAGACCCCGCTTTACGTTTAGCTTATCCAGAGTTTAATATTGAGACAACTTTAATTGCAGACACGCTTAAGGCTCTTGCTGAGGTAACAATTCATG
>DUAL01000029.1:0-521 GCA_012960835.1 Flavobacteriales bacterium
TAATTGATATTCTTGAATGCCTAGTAGATAAATATGGTTGGGAAGAATTGGGAGATGAAATCAATATCAATTGCTTTACGAATAATCCCTCTATAAAATCGAGCCTAAAGTTTTTAAGAAAAACCCAATGGGCAAGGGATAAGGTAGAGAGACTCTACCTTAATACGCTTAAGAAATAAAGATAAGCAAAGAAAGAAACAAGAGTTTTTTCCTGCAGAAATAAAAAGCGGAATGCTGGAAAATCTAATTCCAGAAACAAATAGGAGGTATTTTTTTTGTATTCAAATTACAGGTATAAGAATTAAATTGATATTTTCGACATCAATTAAAATATATATATGCATAGAATAATTCTTTTTTCAGCAACCTTATTGTTGCTAATATCTTGCAATTCTCATCAGCAGATAGACTATCCTATAACAGATAAAATAGTAGTAATGGACACTTATTTTGAAACTCAAATAGAAGACCCTTATCGTTGGCTAGAAGATGATAAAGATGAAAAGGTAAAGCAATGGATT
>DUAL01000029.1:531-1379 GCA_012960835.1 Flavobacteriales bacterium
GAAAGTCAGAACCAACTTACTTTTTCTTATTTAGATGAGATTCCTTACCGAGAAGCTCTCAGAAATAGACTTGAAAAATTATGGAATTATGAAAAAATAGGGACGCCATTTAAGGAGGGGAATTATACCTATTTCTATAAAAATGATGGACTACAAAATCAATCTGTTTTGTACAGAAAAAAGGGGGACGATAATGAAGAAGTTTTTATCAATCCAAATACTTTCTCGGAGGATGGAACAGTTTCATTAGGAGGAATGAGCTTTACAAAAGATGGAAGTTTATTGGCTTACTCTATCTCAGAAGGCGGTTCAGATTGGAGAAAAGTAATAGTAATTGAAAACGAAACAAAAAAAATAATTGAAGATACCTTGGTAGATGTGAAGTTTTCTGGAATAAGTTGGAATGGGAATGAGGGCTTTTATTATTCTTCTTACGACAAACCCAAAACCTCAGTTTTGTCCGAGAAAACGGATAATCATAAATTGTACTATCACAAATTAGGTACTCCTCAGCAAGCCGATAAAGTTATTTTTGGAGATGGTAAAAATGAAAAATTCAGGTATGTAAGTGGCTATATTACAAAGGATAAGAATTACCTTATTATTAGTGTATCAAAGGAAACCTCAGGAAATAATCTGTTTATAAAAAATCGAAATAAAGAAAATTCGGAGCTCATTCAAATTACTGATAATTTTACAAGCAACAGTTATATTGCTCATAATATAGGGAGTAAATTATACATCATAACTAATTTAGATGCCCCAAATAAGAAAGTAATTACGGTAGATGCTAGTGCTCCTCAAACAAATAATTGGGAGGAATTTATTAAGGAAACTTTTTTAGCAGT
>DUAL01000030.1:0-289 GCA_012960835.1 Flavobacteriales bacterium
TTCTCCTCTTGTCAGGGTTAACCTAATATGCGTGTCATTTTTCATTCCGTTAGCCTCCAAAGTAGAAAAAACAGCATCCTTTACCTCATCTACAGAAGGGATATTTACAAAATCCATACTTTTTGCCGACTCCATTAATCTATTTAGGTGCTTTTCAAAACAAAAAACTTACTATATTATATATATAAAACCAATAAACATAAACCAACAAATAAGAAATTCAATAGTTTAATTCGGACTGCGTCCAACTTATGGGTCAAGTTCATCCTTTTCGACCCGCGCGGAGATG
>DUAL01000030.1:299-1170 GCA_012960835.1 Flavobacteriales bacterium
AATATCTTTATTTCTTTTGTCAAATTTTTGTATCATGATTGTATTGATTTAGCGGTTAAAAATTCATAATAAGGTAAACACTCTTCTGCCAGTTCTGCATTGCTATTCGTAAGTGTGATTTCTTTTTCAGCATAAGGCAGGAATCCAGTAGAATTATGAATGTTTTTATACCAATAGCTAGCCCAAATACCATCTTCTTTTCTTGCCCCTTTTTCCCATTTCAACATTTTTTCATCAAATGATATGCCCAAAAGGCTACATAATTCACTCAAAATTAACTCAGGGTTTTGAAGCAAGTATTTTGAATCCAAAACAATTGGTGTTTTTCCTCTTTCCTCTAGGGATAAATACAACTCATATTGTTGTTTTACACCAATATTCTTCATCTTAGGGTTTGGAATTACTTTGGAATAAGAAGTGATGATTTCTTCAGGATTTCTGATGAAAATAATATTCATGACTTCTGATAAAAATTCAGTATCAATTCCAATTAAGAAATGAGTCATTAATTTATGAAACAATAACTTTTCACTTTTCTGAAGAATTACTTCTTGTACTACCTTGTTTCCATCATTTTCTAAAGCTTGCAACACTTGTTCTCTTGCAGGATGCTTTGCTCCACTCACTTTAAGATAATGAGCATAAAGTGGTTCGTCAAAAACTTTTGTATCCTCTCTTTGCGCAAAAGCATACATAAGTGCTGTTGAAATATTTCTAGGACAAGACCACAAACAAATTATCTTTTTCATAAAAGCAAATGTATAATAACCAAAAGAAAAGGACTGAAATTTTATTTCTTATTTTTGCAAATAGCACTGATATATTGTAAATATCCATCTTTAAAAGAATTATGGACTTTACTCCCTTTTAC
>DUAL01000030.1:1180-11259 GCA_012960835.1 Flavobacteriales bacterium
TCTAAAACATTTTTGAACCAGCCTGCTTGTAATTTATTAATTGATGCCTTTCTATCCTTTGACATTTTAGTTGTAGCAGCAAGTATATTTGATGAAATATCAGTAGTTGAGATAAGAGATAAACCATTTGAATTAATTTGATTTTTCATCTCATCAATATAAATATCTCTTCTTAAATCACAAAAAAGAAAATACGCATCTGGCTTTAACACCCTACTCACTTCACTAATAAAGGTGTCCATTGAAGCATAACAATGAGATGATTCTACATTAATCACCGCATCAAATGTATTGTCTTTAAATGGTAAATTTTCAGCATCCCCTTGAATGAATTTTAAATTTACAATTGCATAAATAGCATCACACAGTTTAACAGCTGAAGGTGAAAAATCTAAGCCGAATATTTCAGCAGGTTTTAAATAGCTAGCTATATAAGAACAACCACCACCTCTACCGGAACCTATTTCTAGTATTTTTAATCCTTTTAAGTTAATTTGTGAAGCAACATGATGATAAAGCTGAATAGGATACCTGTCTTTTTCATCTTCTGAGCTTAAGTCTAAATTTAAGTCATCCGAAAAATAACCATAATTCATAAATCGTAAAGCTGGATTTGAAACTTTATTTACAAAAATAGTATACCATTTTTTCCAAAACCACTTTTTAAAACTAGGGGAAAGTTTAAAGATGTAATACACTATCTTATATAGCATATTATTTCCTAAAATCTTTCATGTAAATTGCCATGGCTTCTTCACTCATTCCCATGAAAGAAAAACCTCCATCATGAAATAGGTTTTGCATAGTCACTTTTCGAGTATAATCAGAAAATAAAGAAATACAATAATCAGCACAATCATCAGATGTTGCATTTCCAAGTGGCGCCAAATCATCAGAGAATTTATAGAATCCATCAAATCCAGCAACTCCACTTCCAGCAGTTGTAGCTGTTGGCGATTGAGAAATGGTATTCACTCTTACTTTTCTTCTGACCCCATAGTGGTAACCAAAACTTCTAGCAATGGATTCTAAAATAGCTTTATTATCCGCCATATCGTTATAAGTATGAAAAACTCTTTGTGCTGCAATATAAGATAGACCAACAACAGAACCCCATTCATTTAAGGCATCCAATTCCCAAGCTGCTTGCATGGTTTTATGAAACGAAAGTGCAGATACATCATAACCCTTCATAGTCCAATCGTAATTTTGCTCATAGTAAGCCCTACCCTTTCTTACATTTACCGACATCCCTATGGAGTGCAAAACAAAATCAATTTTTCCGCCTAACTCTTCCATGGCGCCTTCATACAATGCTTTTAAATCTTCCATAGATGTTGCATCAGCAGGAATAACTTTGGATCCCGTTTTTTCTGACAGTTCATTAATAGTTCCCATTCTAAGAGCAATTGGCGCATTGGTTAATACAAACTTAGCTCCCTCTGCATGTGCATGTTCTGCTACTTTCCAGGCGATAGATTTACTATCTAATGCGCCAAAAATAATCCCTCTTTTCCCTTTTAAAATATTGTTTGCCATTTTGTATTATGTTATTTGCAAATATATACTTATTGATTTAATAATTCACCTGCATTTTTAATAGCAGTTGCAGTAATTTTTTCACCGCTCAGCAGTTTAGCCAATTCATTTATTCTCTCTTCTGTTTTTAATTCTTTGATTAGCGTGTTAGTTGTACCTGCTTTTATCTCCTTATAAATCAAGTAATGTTGATTTCCTTTTGCAGCAATCTGTGGTAAATGGGTAACTGCAATTAATTGTTTTTGCTCGCCTATTTTTTTCATCATCTCCCCCATCAAATTAGCAATTTCACCAGATACACCACTATCAATTTCATCAAAAATAAGCGTTTCAGTATTTTGGTATTTTGCCGATATATATTTAATAGCAAGCATCAATCGTGATAGTTCTCCTCCAGAGATAATACTACTTAATTTTTCTGCTTTTATTCCTTTGTTTGCCGAAAACAAAAATACCACTTCATCTTCTCCATTAATACTTAAAATATCCAACTCTTTTATTTCAATACTAAAAACAGCAAATGGCATCCCTAATCTTTTCAAAATAGATTTAATTTGATTTTCAATATCTGGAATGGTGCTTTTTCTGTTTTTTGATATTTTTTTGGCTAATACCCTTATTTTCTGTTCTTGTATGATTACTTCATTTTTTAGGTTCTCTATCTCAGTATCATAATTTGATAATTGATTTAATCGATTTTGTAAATCCTCTTTTAACTCAACAAGTTCAGAAAGCAGATTTTTCCTATGCTTTAAAAGTAAAGAATTGAATATATCTAATCTGGCATTTAATTGATTCAATCTATCCGGATTAGAAACGGATTGTTCTTTCAAAGAAAAAAGCTCGGTACTAATATCTTTTAATTCAATAACTGTTTTCTCAAATCGTTCATTTATCTCAAACAGCTTTTTATTATAATCTGAGATTTCAGATAAGTCCCTTACAATTTCAGAAAGTAAATCTAAAGCGCCATTTTCTTTTTCCAAAAAGTTTACGCCCTTATCTAATACATTCGCAATTTGCTCCGCATTATTAAGCATTGCCAACTCATCCTCAACTTCCTGCATTTCTCCTTCTTGTAAATTTGCATTCTCTAATTCATCCAACTGAAAGGTGAGAAATTCTAATTCTGATAAGGATACTTCTCCTTTCTCATTTAGTGATTTTAATTGCCTTTTTAGTTGTAAGAATTTTGAATATTCATCCTTATATTCTTGTAAAAGCGCATTATGCCTACAAAACTGATCGAGTAACAAAAGTTGATTATTTGTATCTTTTAAGGCAAGGGATTGGTGCTGAGAATGAACCTCAATAATCCCTTGGCAAAAAGATTTCAAGATGGAAAGTTTTACTGGCGTATCATTGATAAAAGCCCTGCTTTTTCCTGAAGGTGTGATTTCTCTTCTTAGAATTGTTTCCTTCTCAAAATCAAGATTGTTCTCCTGAAAAAAAGATTTGTATCTCTTTTCTTCAATTTTGAATTTTCCTTCAATGATGCATTTTATTTGTGGATTATTCAAAATAGCAGTATCGGCTCTTTGTCCTAAAATTAAGGAAAGCCCGCCAAGCATAATCGATTTTCCTGCTCCTGTTTCTCCTGAAATTACATTAAATCCATCCTGGAATTGAACAGAAAATTCATCAATAAGCGCATAGTTTTTTATAAAAAGGGTTTCTAGCATTTATTTCCCTTTACTTTGTGCGGTTATGGCTTGATATTTAGTCGAATTAGCAGGATCAATTTCAGTTAAAAGTTTGACAATTCTTGCCTGCTCATTTGGGAAAGCCTCTGAGTAAATCTTAATGATTTCATCCGCTTTTGCATCAAAGAAAATTTTCAATATAAAAGCAGAAGGATTATCTCTGTAAACTCCTCTTAGCTCTTCCAAAGCTTCTGTAATATCATATCGTCCATCCTCTGTTTTTTCTGATAGTATATCCATCCCTACCCTATGATACCTGTAATAACAATTGTGAATTTCTTCATAGCGTGTATCTAATAAATCATGAACAAGCCAGTATCTGTTTTTATCACTCTCAAATGCTTTCCAACCGATTTCTCTGGCATTTTGTGCATTATTCACAATATTTTGTGCTTTAATGTAATAGGGTGCACCACCATATTCTGAGAAAGTATCAAAGTCAAGCCCTAAAACGATATAAACATAGTAAGCCAAAACAGAAGTTAAATTAGAAAGATTGGTGTTTTCATTAAATTCTAAGGATTGGTATTCTAAATAGCGAAAGCGGAAATTGTTATCCAAATAATTAAGCATTGTCGATTTGTAGGAAGTGCCATAAATTGGGCGTGTACTCTGAATTTGAATAGATGCTTTGTATTCATCATTCGAAACTTTTTCCTTAATGTTTATCAAAAAAGTGCATTCTATTCTTTCTTCATTTTTTACGCTTGCATCTGTCCATTTAGTATTATTTACAAACTCATAAATAGCAGTTTGCAGAGTTTGGAAAACCTTCCTGTCAGAGGTTTGAATTTGAGAAGCATTTACCTGAACATTACAGAAAAGCTCTTGTGCATTAACACCATGAGAAATCCACATTAAAATAATAAACAAGATTTTTTTCATGATATTTTTAGTATGATTTTACTGATAATGTCTTTCGCTACTTCTCTTTTATGTTTTAACTCAAATTCCTCTATTTTATTATCTTTTTCAATAATAGTGATTTTATTAGAATCATAGCCAAATCCTGCACCTTTATCATTTAAAGAATTTAAAACAATCATGTCCAGATTTTTATTGATTAATTTCTCTTTTGCATTTTCAAGTTCATTTTCAGTTTCTAATGCAAAGCCCACCAAAATTTGGTTTTCTTTTTTTTCTTGACTTATCTCCAATAAAATATCGTTTGTTTTAGTAAGTGATATATCCCAACTTCCATTTGATTTTTTCACTTTTTGACTTGCTATATTTTCTGTTTTACAATCAGAAACAGCAGCAGAGAAAATGGCAATATCAGCATCTTCAAAATGGTCTTTTACACTCCTTTGCATATCCTTAGCAGTTTTCACATTAATTTGCAATACATTAGAATTTTCTACCTTTAAATCGGAAGGGCCCATAATAAGGGTAACCTCTGCTCCCATTTTAGCTGCTTGCATTGCTAAATGGTAACCCATTTTACCAGAAGAATGATTACCAATAAAGCGAACAGGGTCAATTGGCTCGTAAGTTGGGCCAGCAGTAATCAGTACTTTTTTTTTCGAAAGTGGTAAATCGGCACTTAAATCTTTTTTGATAAAATCAATAATGTCTTCCGGCTCAGCCATTCGCCCCTCTCCCACTAATCCACTAGCCAATTCCCCAAAAGTTGGGGCAATAAATTTGTTTCCAAAACTTACTAATTTTTCAATATTCTGCTTTGTGCTAGGGTGCTTATACATATCTAAATCCATAGCTGGTGCAAAATAAACCGGACATTTGGCAGAAAGATAAGTGGCTAGTAAAAGACTATCGCATTCTCCTGATACCATTTTTGCCATGGTTTTGGCTGTAACTGGTGCAATAAGAATCAAATCGGCCCATTGTGCTAAATCGACATGACTAATCCAATCTTTTGTATCATCCTCTACCATCTTTGTTAGCACAGTGTTTTCTGATAAAGTAGAAAGGGTAAGTGGCGTTACAAAATCTAATGACGCATCTGTTTGAATTACTTTTACAAGTGCTCCTGCCTTTTTTAATTCTCGGACAATAAAAGCAGATTTGTAAGCTGCAATACTAGCAGTAACTCCTAATATTACATTTTTGCTTTTAAGCATCTTTTTCTTCTTCTGATTTGTTTGTTGGAACTTCTTCCTCTTTCTTTTCAACTTCTCTTATATAAACCTCATCTTCCAACAATTCTTTTACTGCAATTGCCCAAGGTTTTGGAAGTCGTTCATAGAACTTTGACACTTCAATTTGTTCTGAGTTTTCAAAAACCTCTTCCAATTCTTCAGAATAGGTTGCAAATTCTTCTAATTTGGCTAAAAGCTCTACTTTCATTCTTTCGTTAATTTGCTCACTTCTTTTTACCAAGATGGATAAAGATTGATACACATTGCCCGTTTTATCAACAATATCCTTTACATCTCTTGTAATTGTTGTTTGCTCTGCTCCTGTTTTTTTGAATTCCATAAGTTTAAGTTTGTTTAATGGTTTTTATTAGTTTTAATGTTTTTTGTTCTGTATTTTTAGCTTGTTTTGAAAAATTACTTTCTGGATACTTTTCTAAAAATTCTTGGTAAGCATCTATTGTATTTTCTAATCGTTCTTGTTTTTTAGTGCTAATACTGTTTTTTGCTAATAGGAAAGAGGCTTCTGTAATAAGGAAATAAATTTCTTCTTCATATTTACTTCCTGGAAAATCAACTAATACATTTTTGAGTGCAATAATTGCCGATTTATGATATTCGGTTATGTAATATTGTTTGGCATTATAAAATGCTTTTTTTGCTAATTTCTCTCTTAATTCATCAATCAGATTATTACACTCTTTTACCCTCTCGCTTTTTGGATAAAGATTGGTAAAAAGCTGCAACTGATTGATTGCTTTATAAGTATTCTTACTGTCTAATTTATAAATGGGAGATTCTAAATAATAACAATAGGCAGTCATGTATTGGCACTCCTCAGTATGCTTACCGCTTGGAAAAGTTTGCGCATAAGTATCGAACAAATAACTTGCCATCAGATGCTCACCTAATGAGTAATGACAATAAGCATAATAATAATTTACTTCTTCCGCTTTTGCTGAACCCCTGAAAGCTGTGGAAAGTTCTTCTAAAAGTGGCAATGCTCGATTAAAATCATCTTTTTCATAATAGGCTACTGCCTTTTCAAATTTCAAATTAAGGTCAGTGCTTTTGAGTATTTTCTGATACTTGCTGCAAGAAGCAAGAAGTAATAAAAATAATATGGGAAGAAGTATTTTTTTCATCATTAAATTTAAGAGGCCGCAAAAATAAAACTAATAAATGGTTTTTGCAAAATTATTTTTCAAATAGCTATTTGTTATGCATTGCATAGTAAAACAAAAAATATTTAATATTATTGCAACTATGGATATATTCGAAAAAATAAGGAAGAACAGAGGCCCGTTGGGCCAACACGCTAAGAAAGCGCATGGCTATATTGCTTTCCCAATATTGGAAGGAGAAATTTCAAATAAAATGATTTTTCGTGGAAAAGAAGTGTTGGTTTGGAGTATTAACAATTATATTGGATTGAGTAATCATCCTGAGGTTAGAAAAGCGGATGAGGAAAGTGCAAAAAATTGGGGATTTGGTACGCCAATGGGCGCGAGAATGATGTCTGGAAATACTAATATTCATGAAGATTTAGAAAACCAACTTTCTTCTTTTATGCAAAAGGAAGATACAATTCTATTAAATTTTGGCTATCAAGGAATGGTTTCTGCCATTGATGCTTTGGTAGACAGGCATGATGTGATTGTTTACGATAGTGAGGCTCACGCCTGTATTTTAGATGGGGTTCGTATGCATTTAGGAAAACGATTTGTTTATACTCATAATGATATGGAAGGACTGGAAAAACAATTGCAAAGAGCAGAAAAAATAGCAAGAAAAAAAGAGGGGGGCATCTTAGTTATTACAGAAGGCGTTTTTGGTATGTCGGGTGATTTGAGTAATCTGAAAAAAATAACTAGCCTAAAGAAAAAATACGATTTTCGGCTTTTTGTGGATGATGCACATGGTTTTGGTACAATAGGTAAAACAGGTATGGGAATTGGAGAACAACTCGGCTGTCAAGATGAAATTGATGTGTTGTTTTGCACTTTTGCAAAATCAATGGCAAGTATTGGTGCATTTATCTCATCTACTGCTGATGTAGTAGAATTTTTAAGATATAATATGCGTTCGCAAGTTTTTGCAAAATCATTACCAATGCCACTTGTGGAAGGTGCAATTAAAAGATTAGAATTACTTATCAGCCAACCAGAGTTAAAAGCAAAACTTTGGGAGATTACTAATGCTTTGCAAAAGGGCTTGAAAGATGCTGGTTTTAATTTAGGAAACACACAATCGGCTATTACCCCAATTTATTTAAATGGAGGCCTGGCAGAAGCCACTAATTTAAGTTATGATTTAAGAGAAAATTATGGTATTTTTTGTTCGGTTGTAACTTATCCTATAGTAGTAAAAGGCACTATTTTGTTACGACTGATACCAACTGCTACACACACATTAGAAGATGTAGAACTTACGATAAACGCTTTTAAATCCATAAAAGACAAACTAAGCAGTGGGGAGTATGCATCCGAAATGATGGATTTTAATGACCAATAAATTTTTTAAGATTACTATAAGTTCCCTCAGTAACCCTAACAAGTGGAGGTCTTAAAATATTCTTGCAAATTCCCATAATATTTAATGTTGCTTTTATTCCAGCAGGATTTCCATCAATATATAGTGGCTCATAAATAGGGCTTAACTTTTCGTGCAACAGATTTGCTTTTTCAAAATCCGCTTTTAGTGCTGCCCTTACCATATCGGAAAAAATTTGTGGATGCGATTGCCCTATTACAGCAATTACGCCATCCCCTCCCATTTCTATCATTTTTGGCGTTAAGCCATCATCCCCTGATAAAACCAAAAAATCAGATGGCCTTTTTTCAATAATTTCAGCAATCTGCTGCAAATCACCAGAAGCTTCTTTTACAGCCACAATATTTTCAAAATCATTTGCCAAACGCAAAGTAGTTTCTGCCGTTATATTACTAGCTGTTCTTCCAGGAACATTGTATAAAATAATAGGTAAAGGACAAACTTCTGCAATCATTTTATAGTGCAAATAAATCCCATCTTGAGAGGGTTTGTTATAATAAGGCGATACAGACAAAACAGCATCAATTCCATCAAAATCAGTAGATTTTATTTCTTCCACCAAAGCAAAAGTATTATTGGAACCGACTCCTAAAACAATAGGCAATCTTGCATTATTAACCTTTTTACAAAAATTGATTACTTGCTTTTTTTCTTGTTTGCTAAGCACCACACTCTCCCCTGTTGTACCCATTACTGCCAAATAATCCACACCACCATCAATTTGATGATTGATTAGTTTTTCTAAACTAGCATAATCTATACTAAAATCTTCATTAAATGGCGTAATAAGTGCTACTCCCGTTCCTTTTATTTTGTTCATTTTATTTGTTAATCAAATTTAAATAATGCTTTATTTCTTCCATCAATCTCTCTTTCCCTTTTTCATTTTCTAACTTTATCATCAAATCGTAAATCTCATAACCTTCCTCAAATCTTCCAATTTTGAAACGAGCCACAGAACTAGCCACCAAATATTTTATTGGTATGCAACTGCTATCAGACAAATTGATGAGAATATCGTATTCTTTTTTCACAAAATTATCAATGATGTAATTCTGTGGTTTGTAATACCAATTTAGGTCTTTCTGATAAAAAAAATCGTAATTTAACTTGGGAATATGGCAATTATCTAACCTTTTTTTATTTACATAACCCAATGCCTTTACATCCTTTCTGAGCTCAAAAAAATACTTTACAAATGGTTCAATTTTTATTATCTGTTCTTGATTTGTAGCATCATATAATATACCAATTGATTTTGCTTTTTCCAGATTACTTACCTCTTTCAAGCGTTTATTTGTTCTCAAATCCCTTTGAAAAACCCACTGCCCAATTTTATGTTTAAAATCTTCTAAAAATTCCATTAACTAATTTTTACTAAAAATTCTTCTTCCGTTATTATTTCTACTTTTAAATCTTCTGCCTTTTGCTTTTTTGATGGTCCCATATTATTGCCAGCAAGCACAAAAGTAGTATTTTTTGAGATTGAACTTATATTTTTACCTCCATGTTCTTCTATCATTTTTTTAAGCTCTGCCCTGCTATATTGCTCAAACACCCCTGAAACAACAATTTTCATTCCTTTCAAATTTTCTGATTTTGTGGTATCTTCAATTGCAGATACAAATTGTAATCCTGAATTTCTTAGGATGTTTATTAAATCAATATTTTCTTGTTTTGAAAAATACAAAACAACACTTTCAGCAATCTTACCTCCTATTTCATCTACTTCAACTAAAGTTTCAATATCTGTATTAATTATAGCGTCAATCGTTTTAAAGCGCTTACATAAAACTTTTGCAACAGTTTCACCAACATATCTTATTCCAAGTCCAAATAATAACCTTTCAAAGGGTACTTGTTTTGATTTTTCCAATCCTAGTAAAAGATTGTCAGTTGATTTTTCTGCCATTCTTTCAAGTAGCAATAAGTCCTGTTTTTTCAGATAGTATAGATCAGAAATTTCGGAAATTAATCCTTCAGTAATTAAAAGCTCGATAGTTTCACCTCCAAGCCCATCAATATTCATGGCTTTTCGGCTAATAAAATGCTCAAATTTTGCTTTTATCTGTGCCGGACAAGTGTCAGTATTAGGGCAATAATGCTTAGCGTCCCCATCCTTACGTACTAATTCACTAAAGCAAGCAGGACAATGTTGTATATAAGCTGTAGGCTGAGAAAACAAATT
>DUAL01000030.1:11269-44950 GCA_012960835.1 Flavobacteriales bacterium
ATCTTTTAGCTCCACTCTCACTACTTTTGGGATAATCTCCCCACCTTTTTCCACAAATACCCTATCTCCTTCCCTAATATCTAATTTTGCAATTTGATCGGCATTGTATAAGGATGCTCTTTTCACTATTGTTCCTGCCAATTGCACGGGTTCTAAGTTAGCAATAGGAGTAATTGCCCCAGTACGTCCTATTTGATAGGTGATTTCCTTTAAAATAGTAGAAACTTGTTGAGCCTTAAATTTATAAGATATTGCCCATCTAGGTGATTTAGCCGTAAAACCCATTTCTTGTTGTAAATCAATATCATTTACCTTTATCACTATTCCATCAATTTCATAAGGTAAACTATTGCGTTTTGTTTCCCATTTATTAATATATTTAATTACGCCTTCAAGAGATGAATATTTTTCAATCTCTGATGGAATTTTAAAACCCCATTCCTTTGCCTTTTGAAGATTTTCATAATGACTATTGGAGGGTAAATTATCTCCTAATAAATAATATAAATAACAATCCAATGGACGCTTAGAAACTTCCTTTGGATCATGTAATTTTAAACTTGATGAAGCAGTGTTTCTTGGATTTGCATATTGCTCCAATCCCTCTTTCTCTCTTTGTTTATTTATTTGTTCCAAACCAGCAATTGGTAAGAAAATTTCACCTCTAATTTCAAAGTTAGCGGGATAATCACCACTTAACTTTAAAGGAATGCTTTTAATGGTCCTCACATTTGCCGTTACATCATCTCCTTGTGTACCATCTCCTCTTGTAAGCGCTTGTGCCAATTGCCCATTTTCATATGTAAGACTAATGGAAACCCCATCATATTTTAGCTCACAAACATATTCAAAATCTTGTTCAACAAGTTTTAAGCTTCTTTTATCAAAATCATGCAAATCCTCAGCAGAATAGGTATTCCCTAAGGATAACATTCTGTATTTATGCCTGATTGTTTTAAAGCCATCCAACACAGCGCCTCCTACTCTTTGTGAGGGAGAATTGGCATCAAATAAATCAGGATTATTATCTTCTAACTGCTGTAATTCAACAAGTAATTTATCAAACTCAAAGTCAGAAATAATTGGAGCATCCAATACATAATACGAATGATTATGCTCGGCTAACTCTTTTCGTAAGAACGATATGCGTTCTTTATCGCCCATTACTTTATACCGCAAATATTCATCAGAGCCAATCCTAAATCCTCATTAAATTCTCTGTGAATTTCATGATCCATTATGGTCATAACCCCTTCAAAAGTTGCGGAAATAGTCGCCTCATTCAGGTGACCGCCAAAGGCTTTACAGACATCATCAGAAACACTAATGTGAATATGAGGGAATGGTTCTCCATCTTTTAAAGTAATATTTCCTGTTGCGTGCAGGATTTCCATATTCCCTTCAAATATTTTAAAAACATATTCCTTTATGCTTAAATCAAGATACCCCATTTCAATTTTGCTACAGGCACCAATTCCTGAAATAGAGGCTAATTTTACATTCTCTGATGCCGCAATTTTCTGAACTGACTCCATCAATGCCTCTCCCATTTCTAATCTAAAAACAATCTTGTCTTCTATTCTTTTATATTCCATTTTATTATCAATTTACATTTTCAAAAATAACTATTTCTTTGTGGCTTTTAGCATTCTATTCTTATCGTTTATATCTTTTTTTAACGCTATATCAACAAAACCTATTTTTCGTAGCATTTCCAAAATTTCATTCCCGTATTTTTCATTAATTTCAAAATATAATTTACCCTTACAATTTAAGGATTTTGCTGCTAATTCCCCAATTTTTTTGTAAAATAATAAGGGATTATTATCCGCTACAAAAAGGGCTAAATTGGGTTCGTATTCTAAAACATTATCAAGCATCAATTCCTTTTCAGACTCCAAAACATAAGGAGGATTACTTACAATTACATCCACTTTTGGTAAAGTAGTTGTTTTTAAGAGATCTTGCCTAAAAAAGTTGATTTCTACTCCATTTATTTTTGCGTTTTCTTTAGCGACTACTAAAGCATCTTCTGATACATCAATTGCAGAAATTATAGCATTCGTATTTTTAGCAAGTACTATAGGAATACAGCCACTACCTGTTCCTATATCTAGTGCAGAAGAAAATTCTTTTTTTAATATCCAATCTACCAATTCTTCCGTTTCTGGTCTTGGAATTAAAGTATGCTCATTTACTATGAATTTTAATCCGTAAAACTCTGTTTCACCTAAGATGTATTGTACTGGTTTATTTGTTTTTAAAGCTGCAATAATCTGCTTAAATCTATCCGATAATGAAGTAGTAATTTGCTTCTCTGCATGAATGATACAATCCGAACGATTATATTCCAAACAATGCTCAATACTAATATATGCCCAAGAAATAATTTCACGCTCATCAGCAATGCCACTCAGTTGCTTAATAAAATACGGTATTATATTGCTGACTTTTTCCACAGGACAAATGTAATAATTTGGCTATTTTTGAGCCATGCAAAATGGGGAGATTTTCATGAAAAGATGTATTGAGTTGGCCAACAAAGCAATGGGCTATGCATCTCCAAACCCTATGGTGGGTTCAGTTATTGTTTATGAAGGTAAAATAATTGGAGAAGGCTATCATGAAAACTATGGAAAATCACATGCTGAAGTGAATGCAATTGCTAGTGTAAAAGACAAAAGTTTACTTCCTAAATCTACCCTTTATGTCAATTTAGAACCATGTGCTCATTTCGGAAAAACACCTCCCTGTTCCGACCTAATAATAGAACATAAAATACCAAAAGTTGTTATCGGATGTGTCGACTCTTTTTCTGAGGTTGCTGGAAAAGGGATAGCAAAAATGGAAAATGCAGGGATTGAGGTTATTGTTGGCGTTCTAGAAAAAGAAAGCAGAGCATTAAACAAACGATTCTTTACTTTTCATGAAAAGGAAAGACCCTACATCATATTGAAATGGGCGGAAAGCAATGATGGATTTATTGCTCCTAAAAATCAAACAGCACCTTTTTGGATGACTTCTAGTGAATCAAAGAAATTAGTGCACCAATGGAGAGCAGAAGAAGACGCTATTTTAGTAGGAAGAATTACTGCTAAAAAGGACAATCCTTCCCTAACAGTTAGAGAAGTTGAAGGAAAAAACCCTGTAAGAATTGTAATAGACAAAGATTTAAAACTTTCTGATGAATTGAATCTGTTTGATAGTGATTCAAAAACAATTGTTTTTAATGCAATAAAAACAGAAGAAATTGACTCAAATTATTTTATAAAAATTCCCCTTAACAATTTGATTGAAAATATATTAAGTGAATTATATAAACAAAACATTCAGTCAATAATTATTGAAGGAGGAACTATTACTTTACAGTCCTTTATTGATAAAAATATCTGGGATGAAGCTAGAATTTTTGCAACCAACAAAACATTAGTTGAAGGAGTAAAAGCACCCACTATTGATGGAGAAATTATTTCAGAAGAAGAAATTGAAGGGGATAAACTTACTTATTACAAATCAATTTCTTCAGTAGAAAAAATTTGGAAAGACTTTATTTCTGAAAATCATCAATACTATAAACTTAAAACTCCCGAATCATTCTTCTTTTGTGATAATAAGAAAGATGCAGATGAGTGTGCTGAATTGGTTTTAAACAGAATAAAACAAGCTACTGCAGGATCATTATGGTCCTATAAAAAACACAATACTGATTTTCCCAAAAAAGGAGATTTATTTATTATAACAGATTGGAAGGGAAATGCAAAAGCAATTATAAAAACTACAAATATAAAGCAAATTCCCTTTAATCAGATTACTCCTGAATTTGCAAAAACAGAAGGGGAAGGAGATAAATCCCTTTCTTATTGGAAAAAAGTCCATTGGGATTTTTTTTCGAGAGAAATGGAAGAATATGGAGAAAAACCAAGTGAAGATATGATAATCATATGTGAATACTTTAAAATCTTATATGTATAACATAATCTACACCATACTCCTATTCAACATTTTAATAATTACATTTAAAATGTTCAAAAAATACAAAGTTGATAATTTACAAGCGTTAATTGTAAACTACTTAACTGCAGCAATATGTTCTTACTTCTTTTTAGAACAAGATTTTTCATTAAATTATGTAGTAAATTCTGAATGGTTATATCATGCAATGATTATTGGAACACTATTTATTGTTGTATTTAATTTTTACGCTTTTGGAACCCAAAAAGTAGGAATAGCAGTTACGACAGTAGCAAATAAAATGTCCTTAATTATTCCAGTTTGTGCAGCACTTATTTTATATCCAGAAGAAAACACCTTTGATGCATTAAAAGGAGTTGCATTTTTCTTAGCTCTTGCCGGTATTTATTTATCCTCAACAAGAGGAGGTAAACTAAGTTTTGATAAAAAATATTTATGGTTAATTATATTGGTATTTGTTGGACAGGGAATTTCTGATTCTATATTTAATGATTTCGCGCAACAATTTCCTGATGAAGGAGGGTATTTATTCTTTATGGTATTGTTTTTTATGGCAAGTATTAGTGGAATACTAATATTATCGGCTAAATCTGTTAGAAGCAAAAATCCACTTCAGATAAGGAGTCTGTTTTGGGGAATCGTTTTTGGAGTCCCTAATTTCTTTTCTTTAGTATTTTTTCTGAAAGCACTTGGAGATCCTAAACTTACAAGTTCAATAGTATTTCCATTAGTAAGTATGGGGGTTGTTGTTAGTTCCTCAGTAATTGGATTATTTTTATTTAAAGAAAATTTAACTAGAAATAATTGGATTGGAATTATTCTATCTATCTGTGCAATTTACATTTTTACTTATTAATGTTTAACGATACTTACAAAGAGATAAAATCCCATACCACAGGAATTTACAAAGAGAAGGGAAGTAAATTTATCGCTTACTCCTATCCTGTTTATTCTGAACAAGATGTAAAAGATAAACTTGAAGAAGTAAGGAAATTAGAACATTCTGCTCGTCATCATTGTTATGCCTACATTCTTAACCCTGACAAATCAGCACAAAGAGCCAATGATGATGGAGAGCCCTCCTCTACTGCAGGAAAACCCATTTTAGGACAAATACTATCCAACAACTTAACCAATATACTCATAGTAGTAGTTCGTTATTTTGGAGGAGTAAAACTAGGTGTTCCAGGATTAATACGATCCTACAAAACAGCAGCTGCAGCTGCAATAGCTAATGCTACTATCCTTTCAAAAAAAATAAAAGAACATTATGAGGTGAGTTTCAAATATCCACAAATGAATGATGTAATGCGATTGGTGAAAGAATATGATTTAGAAGTTGTAAATACTGACTTCCAAATAGATTGTAAACTTATATTTGCAGCTCCAAAAAGTAAAGCAAATGATATTGTGGATACTTTTAAGAAAAACCATGAATTAAGTATCAAGTATGTAAAAACTATCTGAGAAGATTAGTAAAACACAACATCTAAGGCATTACCATTTACTTGAATTGACCCTACAAAACTTCCTGTCCAAGCTTCATATTTTAAAACGAATCCACTTTGATTTGCATCATTGGCATACAAATAATCCACCTTAGTACTATCATTAATTGACTCAGTATTAATTGTTATAAAACTCGCATCAATACCGGGAATATGTAAAATAGGGTAAATGGTTAAATCCGTAATATAAATTCCATCTGTTGAAGAGAAAAACATTCTTGATTTAGATTCATTTATAGCTAAATTATCAGCATTATAAATGCTTGTTAAATTTTTATCATCATCAATTACATTACTCCAAGGCGCAATTTTATACATGGTCGACTGTCTATTTTGGGATGGATCTTGTGAATTATAAACCCCTTTACAAAGTACCCATAAATGATTAGCACTAAAAACAGCAGAATTAGGATTATAACCAACATCTAACTTTGCAGAAAAATCATTGATTGCTACCCCAGATTGAAAATAATCAATAGCAACAATTGAGCTATCTCTATCTGAAAAAGAATCCCCTCCTCCATTTAATACAAAAGCCCTGAACCAACTCCCTACAATATTTGCTGGCCTTGAAGTGTCTCCTGTTTCAATATGCCCTAAAACTTCTAATTTGGATAGATCCACTATTTTAACAGAAGAAGCACCTTTATCCACCACATACAATCTATTTTTATCTATTTTTTTACAACTTACTGGATCAGAGAATCCACTTACAGTTCCCTCACTACCGAAAGTTTCCATATTGGCAATGTAGAGTTTATCACCAATAATATAGACCTGTTTTCCACTTATATGCAAACTTTTTGGCTGAATAATATCCGTATTATTTACTTTTTTATAGATATTTTCTGTTACAATTCTGAGCGTATCAACTGCTAAATAATTGTAAAAAGAAACACCTTGATCAGTGAGGATATACATTCCAGCTCCATAATCTTTTGGAAGATTAATTGTTGGATCGCTTTTTTCTTCTTTCTTACAAGAGGATATTACTAAAGATAAAATAAGGAAATATTTTAATAGTTTCATAAAAATAAATTTTAGCAAATATAAAAAAAGGGAAGCTAATGCCTCCCTCTTTAAATCTAAATCTTATTTATTCAAGATTAGTTAAAGCAATATCCTCCTGGAATAATACCAACTTGAGCTGAATCTACAATAATTCCACTTGTAGTGTATCGGTAGGACCAACCATTTTGCATGTAATCCACAGCATCTGTTCCGTAAATATAGCCACCATTACATCCTAAACTATAGAAACTCTTGCTAATCAATGCAGTAGTTGGTAATTCTGTAGCAGCAATATCAAAAGCATAAACGGCTTTTGTCCAACCTCCGTTACTAAAATACAAAGTTGTTCCTGCATTATTAATCACTAAATTGCTTGGATGCTGGGTAGAATCTGCAAAAATAAATGTTTCTTCAATTTGAGCAGTAACCCCATTAATTCTGATTAACTGCCCTGCCGTATGGCTTTCAATATACGACCAAGTTGAATCGTAATTTGTAGCCCCTTCACAAAGCACCCAAACATCACCATTTACATCTACTTGAATAGACCTTGGAACATCTCCCACATCAATGGTGCTTTCTATTTCATCTGTAATGGTATTGATTACTGAAACTCTTGGAGAAGAACTAGACCAACCATAACCGCCATCAGCTGTAAAAACTTTATCGCCCGCCTTTACTAAACCCTCAGGGCTACTGCCATTATAAATAAGACCTGTTTGAATATTGCTTTCTAAATCAATGATAACAATAGAACCTCCAAAACCACCTCCCCAATCTGATACATAAGCTTTATGTTCATCTACTTGTAAAATATATCTTGGAGATTGAAAATATCCTCCTTCTATGCTTGCAACATGTGTCATAGAATTGATATTCGCCACTTCAATTTTATAGGAGTTATTCACTACAATATAGGCCTTATCATTAATGACATTCATGGATTGCACCACATCTCCTAAAAGGAAAGAATTTACGGATGCAAACACATTATTTTCTACTGTGTTATCACCACTAATAAAAGAAATGGAGCCATTCCCACTTCCAAACCCTCCTTCATTGCTTACAAAGTAACCTTGCTCATAATTACCCTCTGTAACAGATGGTGTTGGTGTATCTTTTTTACAAGATTCCAAAGTACTGATTGCTAATACAATCATTCCTATTATTTTTAAATTTGTGTTCATTGTTTTTGGTTAATAATATAATTTAAAGTTGCTACTAATTCCCTACCAGCAGCCGGATAATTTTTATAGGGCTGATAGGTTTTGTTGTTGATATTTTTAATTGTTAGCTGAAAGCTAAATAGCAATTCCTCAAATTGGTACAAGAGTGCTACATCACAAAGTAGATAAGCATCTAAACTATCCTTATTATCAGAAGTAGTGAAAACTGAGCCATTGTAAGATTGATTGATACTCAATTGAAAATTGTTTTCTTTCAGTATAAAAGTAAGGTTTCCTTTATGAAAAGGAGAGTAAATCAATTGCTTGCCGATAGAGTTGTCCAATGTACTTATTCCTTTTTCATTGGTCGATTGGTTGTATTGATAATTTCCTACAAGCAGCAGCTCAGCACTGTTTAGTTGCATCTTGTATTTTAAATTTCCCTCAATGCCCCTACTCCATACCTGCTTTATATTTTCAGGATGCCACTGCCCCATTTCATTGGGTGTCCATTTAATCCAATCTTGCACTTTTAGGGAAAAAGCAGTGGCGCTTATTGCTAATCCTTTTAGTTTGACATCAAAACCAGCCTCATGGCTCCATCCATTTTCTGCAAGTAAATCAGCATTACCAAACCCTGCCCAGAACCTTTCATTAAAAGTAGGGGAACGGAAATTCTTATTTGTTTTGGCGCGAATAGAAAGAAAATCAGTAAGTTTTTGATCGATCCCCAATGATGGAATGATTGGTATTTTATAAGTGCTGTGTATTTGTTGCCTTATGGAAATAGTAGAAGAAAACCCTTGAAAGTTTGTTTGCAAAGAAGCATAAACTGCCTTTTCGTTTTCCTCTCTTTTACCGTTCTGATAATTATTACTCTCTATTTTGTTGTGAGTGAATGCCGCCCCAATATTAACAGTAAAGTATTTTGAACAGTAGCTGAAATCAGCATTGGAAATATAGCTTTTTGCCAATATTTTACTGTCTATATTTTTGGGTTCATCCACATAATTAAAATCTTCCTCCATCAGGGCTTGCTTTAATTTTAATGTTCCTGAATCAATAATATGAGAAGATTTTAGTAAAAAACGATTGGCATCATCATACTGCATGGCAGTAGCATTTGCTACTGTCATATTGGATGGAATTTCCCTTTCTGTTTGTACTTTCCAAAAATGCATCTCTACCCTGTTTTTTGTATTGTATTTATAAGCGAAAATAGCTTGCAAATTTTCTGATTTTACCCTAGCGTGTTTATTCTGCTCAATAGGATTATCCATTTTTGTAGTATTGACAAAGGAAAAACTATTGTTGTCCTGAATATTGTTGTAAGTTAATTTCAGAAAGTTGCGATTATTAGCATGTTTCAATTCCAAATGCTTGGATGCTAAACCAAAAGAACCCTTCTCCAATCCAAGTCTTATTTCATTTTTATTTTGGAAAGAAACGATATTATTAAGATGAATACTCCCACCAACAGCACCACTCCCAAAAATGGAGGAACTGCCACCATAAGCAACTTGCAATTGGTCAAAGGAATTTGCAGGCAATAGGCCTATATCAATCATGCCGGAAGAAAGAGAATTAAGCGGAATACCATTCCACAAGAAAAGCGTATGTGCAGCAGCCGTTCCTCTAAAAGAAGGAGTAGCCAAAGCCCCATATTGTTTTATAAAAATGCTGCCGTTTTTATTTAGGAAATCCGCAAGGGTTTGTGTTTTTCCCTCTCCTAATAAAAGAGGGAAAATAGTTTCTGTTTTACCACCGATTGCGTGTATTTCTATTTTGCTCTCGGATAGCAATACTTCTGGAAGATGAATGGTATCCAAAGTAGTTTGCGCCAGCAGGTTTACCGATAGCCCAAAAAAGAGTAATATGTATACTAAAAAATGTTTCATTCCCCCTACCGTTTTATCCAGAAACGATTCAGTTTTGTTTCATTCAGCAGGTCTTCTGACTTGGTCCTTTTGGAGTTGGCCTTCCCATTTATTAAACAGTGGCACATGTAGTTCCCAAAAATTTACGGACTTTACAGCTTCTGGTAAAGTTGAGGATTCACGCCCCATTCCCTTTTACACCATAATGATGTACTAAACTTAGGGCAAAGATAAAAATAGTTTGTAGTTGGCTATTGTTAGTTGTAAGTTTTTAGAAAACAGAATTAGATATTTCCAAACTCTTCTCCAGCGCTACCCTATTCAATCCTAAATCCTCAGTAAAATAAGTAATTAGTTTTTCGGTTGGCATATTTCCTGTAAGTTTATCTTCAGCCATTGGGCAGCCCCCGTATCCTTTTAAAGCTGCATCAAATCTTCTGCACCCATTTTGATAGGCAGCATTTACTTTTTCCTCCCAAGTATCAGGGGTAGTATGGAAATGAGCTCCAAATTCTATTGTTGGGTATTCTTTTATTAAAGTACTGAAAAGTGGCGCAATATTTGCAGGGTTTGAAACTCCAATAGTATCCGATAAAGCAACTATATTCACTTCTAAATGGTGCAGTTTTTCCGTTAGTTCCGCTACTACATCAGGATGGTAATTCTCTTTATAAGGATTCCCAAAGGCCATGGACAGATACACAACCAATTCCTTCTTGTTTTTAACTGATAAATTCTGAATTTCTTCTACAATAGTGAGCGCCTGAACAATACTTTTATTCGTATTTCTTTGTTGAAACTGCTCAGAAACTGAAAGCGGAAAACCTAAGTAATTGATTTCCTCAAAATGACAAGCATCAGTAGCCCCTCTTGTATTTGCGATAATAGCTAATAGTTTACTAGAAGTATTTTCTAAGTCTAAACTAGATAATACTTCAGCAGTATCCTTTAATTGAGGAATAGCTTTAGGCGAAACAAAAGAACCAAAATCAATCGTATCAAACCCTACTTTTAACAATTGATTGATGTATGCAATTTTGGTATAAGTGGGAATAAACGCACTGATTCCTTGCATTACATCTCTTGGACATTCTACTATTTTTATTGCAGAACTCATCTTTTAATTATCGCTTTGTTTATTCTTTTAATAAGTGCTGACCCCTCATAAATAAAGCCTGTATATACCTGCACCAAAGTAGCTCCTGCATCTAGTTTTTCTAGCGCATCTTCAGCAGAGTGGATACCACCTACCCCAATAATTGGGAATGCTTTATTCGATTTATCCGCTAAGTACTTAATCACTTCAGTTGACCTAGCTTTAAGCGGCTTACCACTCAAGCCCCCATTACCAATGGCCTCCACCTTAGTTTTATTCGTTTTAAGTCCTTTTCTACCAATGGTTGTATTAGTTGCCACTACGCCATCAATTTTAGTGTCAGCCACAATTGCTATGATATCATCCAATTGCTCATTGGTTAAATCTGGGGCAATCTTTAATAAAATTGGTTTTCTTTTTTCTTTCTGATTATTAATTTTTTGCAAACTATTGAGTAATGCTGTTAATGGCTCTTTCTCCTGTAAATCCCTTAATCCTGGTGTGTTTGGAGAACTTACATTCACTGCAAAATAATCAACATAAGGAAACAATTTCTCAAAACAGATCTCATAATCGGCTACTACGTTTTCGTTTGGCGTAACTTTATTTTTTCCAATATTTCCTCCAATAATAATGTTGGACTTTTTTCTTCTTAATCTAGCAACTACAGCCTCAATCCCTTCATTATTAAAACCCATTCGGTTGATAAGTGCATTGTCTTCTTTTAAGCGGAATAGCCTAGGCTTAGGATTACCCTCTTGAGGTAAAGGGGTTACGGTTCCTATCTCTACAAATCCAAAACCAAAGGATGCTAATTCATCAAACAGTTTTGCATCTTTATCAAAACCTGCTGCCAAACCAACTGGGTTTTCAAATTTTATTCCGAAAACTTCTCTAACTAATTTAGGATGGCTAACTTTAAACAGCAAGCGCCATGTCCACATTTTAAGCGGGACTATTGCCCCAATTTTTATGGCTTTGAAGGAGATATGATGTATAAATTCAGGATTGAAAAGAAATAAAATCGGACGGAATAATTTATACATGAAAGATTTTTAAGCAAAAATACAAGATTGATTAAAATTTACGCCTTTAACTCCTCAAAAGATTTATCATCATAAAAAACAACTACTTTTCCTATGGATTTAAAGAATTTTACTTCCTGTTGCTTTTGATTTTCTTGCATATAACCAATACCCGTAATGAGCCAATTGGCATTTAAGTCAGGATAACTATGCAATAGTTTCTGTAAAAAATCAATACTCGGCTTGTTTCTGCCGGAAAGTATGTGCGAAATAGTAGCACGGTTAACCCCAATATTATCAGCCAATGCTGAGGACTTTAAGCTCTCTGATTCCATCCAATTTTTAAGTCTATTATTCATTTATTTTATTATTTACAAATGTTAATAGCAAAACTACAAATATATTTTAATTTACCAAATTATTTTAACTTAATCATGGTTAATTACTATACCTAGTACTTGATATAAAAAATATAACTGATTGATTTTTAAATATTTTTATTATATTTAATTAATTCAATGCAATAATATGAATTTATAGCTGATTTTAGTACTATTTTGTTTACAAATGTAAATTATTTTAGAAAATACCCTGTAGATTTGTATGTTAATTGTAGTAAATTGAAAATATTTCTACCCTACTCTCCAACTAAATCCAACTGACACGTAATTCATTTTATGATTCAATCCTAAACCAAATGAATAATCAAGTTGGAAATGATTATTCAAAAGATAGGTTAGACCTGTATTAATTGAAGATGTTTGATTACCCAAACCTATAAATTCACCAAAAGGTTCAATATAAATACTAACTGATTCACTTACTATACTACCAAGCACTATAGAATAAGTATAAATTTCATTATCTTTAGATAAATAATTATACCCTATATTGCAAGCAATTCCTATCTCATCGTTTAAATCTTTAGAGATACAAAATTTATTAATCATTTGCACTTCCTTATTGCTTAGCTCATTGCTTCCAGTTGGTAAAGTAAGATGAGACAAAATTGCACAATTAACAGAATTATTATGAAATAATTCTACTTTTACCCCTAATTCTAAATCACTAACCAAAAACTTACCAATCTTACCTTGATAAAACTTAATCTGATTAAGAAGCCTTAATTCAACACCTTTATAAATTCCATACCTAAAAAGGTTTGATGGTAATGATATGTTTCTATTTGTTTTATCTTCACCAATATATTCTATTAACAAACCGCTTTCAATCTGCAACTGACCAACCTCTACTGAAAACGAACTCTCTGTTTGGTCTGGTCTATCGGTAATGATTGATTGAGAAAATATTAAAGAATTAACTGTTATTAATACAATAAATATTAAACTTAGCTTCATAATAGTAATTTTAATGCAAAAATACAAATATTTAGACGTATCTAAATTTTTATTTATACTAATTTAATTCTTATGTTTGCAGCATGATTACCTTAACAGAAGAAAATTATTTAAAAGCCATTTTAGCCATCAGTTTGAATACTGATGGAAAAGTTTCTACGAATGCAATAGCAAATGAAATTGGCACTTCTGCTGCCTCTGTTTCGGATATGTTAAAAAAGTTACAGGACAAGAAACTCATTAAATATGAAAAATACAAAGGAGTAATTTTAAGTAAAAAAGGGGAAAGTAAGGCCACAAATATCCTCAGGAAACACAGACTATGGGAAACTTTTTTAGTGAATAAATTAGCATTTGGCTGGGGAGAAGTACATGATGTAGCCGAGCAATTGGAACATATAAAATCAGAAGAATTAGTTGACAGATTGGATGCTTTTTTAAATCATCCTAAATTTGATCCTCATGGAGAGCCTATCCCAACAAAAAATGGAAAGATTCCCAAAAGCAACACCATTCCATTAAATGAATTGACCAATGGAACCAATGGGAAAGTGATGGGCGTTACCTTAGATGAAAAAACATTTCTGGATTATCTGACCAAACTCAATATCAGTATAGGAACAGAAATTGAACTTTTAGAAACCATCCGTTTTGATCAATCCTTAAGTATAAAAGTAGCAAAACAAACCCAGCACATCAGCAGTGATGTAGCCAAACACCTTTTAATTAAAATAATCTAAACAAATGGAGAATTACGAATTATACAAATGGTTTATTCAGCAAAGCCCAATCATGCAGGCGCTTTATGCAGGGCTTTTCACTTGGGGATTAACCGCAATTGGTGCCGCATTGGTTTTCTTATTCAAAACAAGTAACCGTAAAGCATTAGATATTTCACTAGGATTTACAGGTGGAGTAATGATAGCTGCTAGTTTCTGGTCATTACTTGCCCCTTCCATTGCTTATGTAGAAATGCAAAATGAAATGGGACTTTCTGATTCCCCATCATGGTTTGCCCCAGCAGTAGGCTTCTTTTTAGGGGCTGTTTTTTTGTTTGGATTAGATAAAATAATACCTCACTTACACATTTTCGCTAAAAGAGAAGAAGCTGAAGGAGTAGAAACTAATTGGAGAAAGACCATACTTTTAGTATTAGCAATTGCACTACACAACATCCCGGAAGGATTGGCAGTTGGAGTTGCATTTGGCGCACTTGCCAACCCTGAACTTTTAGGGATGGAAGGTCATTCTGTTTTCACCATTGGATCGGCAATTGCACTAGCAATAGGAATTGGAATACAAAATTTTCCAGAAGGATTTGCGGTATCTATGCCTCTTAGAAGGCAAGGTCTTAGCAGATGGAAATCATGGAAATGGGGACAACTTTCTGCCATTGTAGAACCTGTTTTTGCAGTAATTGGTGCAGCCATAGTAATGCAAGTATTGCCTATTTTACCGTATGCCCTAGCCTTTGCTGCTGGTGCTATGATTTTTATTGTGGTGGAGGAAGTAATTCCTGAAAGCCAAAGAGGTGGTCATACTGATCTTGCCACTATGGGACTTATACTAGGGTTTATTGTAATGATGGTACTGGATGTCGCACTTGGATAGATTCTTAATTTGCTGATTTGATAATATGCTAATTAATAAATTATCATCAAATTAATATTTCAGCACATCAGTACATTTTTTCTATCTTTGCAATATGTCATCCAAGGTAAATATCAAAAACCGTAAAGCATCATTCGAATATCAATTTATTGATAAATATGTAGCTGGAATAATGCTGCTTGGTACTGAAATAAAGTCAATTCGGAACAACCAAGCCAATATTTCGGATGCTCATTGCGTTTTTATTGAGGACGAACTATTTGTAAGAAATTTGCACATAGCGGAATATAGCAATGGAGGGCACAACAATCATGAGCCTAAAAGAGAGAGAAAACTACTGTTGAATCGGCAGGAGCTTGGTAAAATGATAGGCAAGGTAAAAGAAAAAGGAATGTCCGTTATCCCTATTCGTTTGTTCATCAATGATAAAGGAAAGGCAAAATTGGAAATTGCACTCGCTAAGGGTAAAAAGATTTATGACAAAAGAGAAAGCATAAAAGAGAAAGACCAAAAACGCGACATTGCAAGGGAACAATCTACTAGAAAATAAAAGTGACTCTGGAGGGAGTCGAACCCCCAACCTCCTGATCCGTAGTCAGGTGCTCTATCCAATTAAGCTACAGAGCCATCTTTTGAGGGCGCAAAGATAATTAACTAAAAATAGTAGATAAAATTTTTATACGATTTCTACATCCAAATCATATTGATTTAGATCGTTTTTAAAAGAAAGCAAGTCCTTAAATTTTCCAGTTTTAATAATACAAGAACCATTATAATGGGTGATAGTTGCGCATTGTTCTGCCTGAATTGGATCATGCTCACAAATAGCTACAAGGCAATCGATAACATGATCAAAACTATTAAAATCATCATTAATTAAAACCAACTTTTTCTGGTCAACTAATTGCTTTTTTCCTTTGGGTGAGAGATGGGGATTATATTTCATAATTTATTTTTTACCGAATTTAGCTTTATTTTCTTCTCGTCTTATTAGCCTTTCAATATTTTTTTGGTGAGTTATTAACGAGAGAATGGGGACAAATATGGAAAATATGATTAAAGAAGAGTTAGTATTATTCATTCCTAATATAACAATTACGATAAAAGGAAATGCCAATGATGCAATAATTGAACTTAAAGAAACATACTTACTTATAAGAAAAGCAATAACAAAAACTAGGGCAGAAAGTAAAGCCGCCTGCCAGTAAATTCCTAACATAAAGCCAAGCATAGTAGCGATACCTTTTCCACCCCTGAAACCCGTATAAATAGGGAACAGATGCCCTATTACAGCTGCAATACCAAAAACTAATTTTAGCTCAAAAAACTTTTCATCTGACAAGAGCTGATTATCAGTAACAAAATAAACAAGATTTACAGCTAACCATCCCTTTAAAATATCCATTAGCAAAACAGGAACACCTGCTTTTGCCCCTAAAGTTCTGAAAGTATTAGTAGCGCCAGCATTACCACTTCCGTATTCTCTTACATCCGTATTGTAAAAAGTTCGCCCCAGCCAAACAGCTGATGGAAATGCTCCAATTAGATACGCAAAAGTTAAAAATAATATGTTTTCAGTAGTTAGCATTTAAAGTTCGGCAATATAGTAATTAATGCTTTTTCTCCATTTCTTTTACAAAACGATCAACTGATTGCTGAGGTGCTATCTGATAACGAAATGCTGGAATACCTCCTTTATGAGGCGCTTTTCGTTTTCCTTCTTTTATTTCTTGAATGGCTTCATTAAATTCTAAATTGGATGATCGTGCTCGCATCACTCCAGATTTATAATTAAAGTAATAGCTTTCGTAAGATTCTGTTACTAAATAGATAGTAAGAATATCATTATTTCTGCCTTTTTTAATTTTGATGTAACTATCCTTTAGAAAGCTATTTAATTGATAGTCAACCATACTTCCTAATCCAATACTTCCAATAGAATAATACGCTTTTTCCTTTCCGTCCCATCTCAGCTCTAAGTCGGTAAAGCTCATGGTATGATTTAGGGCATCAGGGAATTCAACAAATTCTGCTCTAGTTTCCAACTCCAAGAGCAACATCTCTGCCTCTTCCTTTCCAACAATTCTTCCTAAAGTTTTTCCGTAAAATTCACTTTCAAATTCATAATTCTCAATTCCTGGTGACAGAAATATATCTTCTGCCATCACCTTTAAAGCTTTCTCAGAAAAGAAAAAATCTAATAGTAAAAACAGACGCATCTGCTCTTTATCCGCTAAAATATTATGTTCTACAAAACCTGCTGTTTCTACCTTAATTCTTCCTAAAAAAATACCTAAATCCATAAGTCCATCTCCCTTTGTTTTGCACTGCTTATCGTAAAGGCGAAAAATATTAGAAAGCGTATCGTATCCGCTAACTACAAATGCTGATTCATTTTTGTCATAATACAGAAAATAAGAAGCAGAAAGTAAATCAATATCCATACTTCTATTTTTACGATTTAAAAATGTAGAATAGACATTGGAGGAATCTGCCCCCATTATTAGCCCAGTGGTTAATCGCTCATCATCATCATTTACAACTACTGAATCCAATTCAAGCGTGATATTATCTGGGGCAATTTCTGAAGTGAATCGCACCCACTCAATTGGAATAAAAGAGCACTGATGATCCATCTTGAAATAACCATCAAAAGTCAAGTATTTATCATCTGCTGATAAATTCACTACTCCTTTAAAACTAAATTTAGCACCTAACTTAAATGGCTTCTCCCCTTCAACCGAACCACTTGCAATCGTCATTTTATCGTCATTAACACTAATTTTTTGGAACAAAATAGTTTGCTCTTTATTTAGTTCGTCCTTGTAGGTGTAATCGCCAGAACCAGTATAATTGTTTTTACCCTTGATATTGATACTCGCCTTTTTGAAGGTATGGTATTCTGTTAGGTTATTGGTTAAAACTGTCGCATTCTCAAGAATTCGGATAAATGCTTTTTTCTCAACGATAACTTTACCAGAATCAGGGAAAATAGTGGCATCTGCCACCTCAATTTTATCCACTCCTCTAGCATGAATCACATAATCTTTTAAGCTATAATTTGCTGTTTTTGCAATAAAACTGAGGGAATCCTGTAATGGATGAGAAGATACAAATTCAGTTCCTAAGGAAGATTTGCTTGTTTCGCCCAACTCCAATAGTTGCTCTTTCATATACCATTTCAGTTTATCGATATAACAGATGTATTGATTTTCCGGAAGTCGAACATAGGATTCTGATCCATTGGAATAGAACATCCCTATTTTCTCTTCTAAGTCGATATGAGTTCTTAAATTTTTAGACTCAAATGCAATGCCTTCCAAATCATCCGCATGCACTACTAAATCAGCAGTGTCGGCATTAAAAAATACGGTATTATACATAAAGAAATTAGAAGTTACTTCTGCTTTATCTAATTTCATAATTCCATTTCCAGTCAATCCGGTTGGGCGTAATTCTATATCGCCATCCAATGTTACTTGTCCGTTATAAAAACTAAATTCACTTTGTTTTTTGTAAATATTCATTACATCATAATAGGGCTGATAATGTACATAAGTAGTGGTATTATTTGCTTCTGGAAATTCAATCCCCTCTCTTACAGCTAATAAGTTAAATTGCTGAGTGTGTAAGTTCGTGGAATCAGGGAAAAACAGAATATTATCAGCAATAGAAACTGAGGTAAGATACTCCATTTTTCCACTTCCTTTTATTCCTTTATTACTTAACTGAATCTCATTAAAATATTTTCCTTTCCCACCATAAATTGGAAACCCATCTTTAGGAGTGTTTCTTTTAAAGCCGAGTGAATAATCCTTTTGTAAGCGCAAAGTATCATCAAAAACAGGGAATATTCCTGCCGATTTAAAAGTTCCTGCAAACCTTAATCCTTTTCCTGTAAAGTTTTCTAAACTATCAATCTCAAAGGGAAGCAAATGAAAGGAAACCCTATCCCTGTCATACACCCCATTGTAAATACTTTTTCTATCGTAAAAAACATAAGAATCTTCATAGCTTCTAAAAATAGGATAGCCCGGAAAACTATCTTTTCTCAATCCCGATTTATTAGTAGGATGATCAATTTGCAAATCGCCAGTAACCGCCTCAATTACCGTCTTAATTTTTGTAAGGATTTCATCTCCATACATATCTCTTCTAATTGGTTCTAGTGGAACAGAAAGCTGCACAGAATCAATTTTGTTTAAATCTACCCAAAAGCTATCGTAATGAAAATAGAAGTCTTTTCCGAAAAGATTGAACCTACCATTTCCAGCAGAAATTTGCCCAGAGAAAATAAAATCTCTGTTTTTCTTTATTACTATTCTACCATCTGTTGGATACATATAAACTCTTTGGGAATCGGAAAGCGTAATTTCAGGAACCCCTAAAATATTCAAATCTTTGGTTTTGATATTCAGGGCAGAATTAATTTGCATTTTCATTGCCCCAGAAGTGCTTTGAACTTGCGATTTGAAACTAATCACATCATAATCCCCTTTCCCTGACTTTGCTTTTAAGTAGTTGTGAAGTTTTCCTAGTACTTTTATTCTCTGCTCACCATAGTCATAATACACAAATCCTTTATTGGAAAGATTAGTAAGATAATGTTGAATTTGAGAAAGTGTATAGCCAGCATATCTAGCAAAATCTTCCACAAAAAACAACTCTTCCCCTTTATCTTTCATGTAATTTCTTATTAAAATTAAAGGATGAATTTTATCCATTCCGTGAAGTTGCTGATATTTTGCTTCCAAATAATTATTTGTAGATTCAAAATTTGCATCTGAAATAGATGAGCCAGGCAAAGAGCCAAAGAATATCATGTCTTTATCAATACTCCATTCCAAAAGTTCACAATCCATTGTTATCTGATGGTAGGTATTAATAAGCGGACTTTCTGAAACGCCATTTCGTTTTCTGTAAAGCTCTAATTTTCTTTTGGAATCGGAATACTTGAATTGCAATGCAGAATGGTAAATAGAATCGGTATCAAAAAAAACTTTTACAGCAGCCAATTGGGAAGAAATTCTATCGTTTCCAATACTAAAACGATTGGCATTTGCAATAATAATGGGCTTTCCATTTCTTTTTAATATGATACGTGCCTCAGCATAATCGCCACCATCCGCAATAAACTCCTTCCCTTTAAGAATGTAGCCACCTTTATAATCTACATCAGGGAAAATTTCGCTAAGCAGCACATTTTTATCCTTAGATTTAAAGTAAGGATATGCCTTTTTTTTATCGTAACCACCAACATCTATTTTATGTTGTAGCGTTCCAATTATCGGTCTTTTAAAGAGATACTTATTATAAAACAAAACAGAATCTGCATGTATCTGGTCTTTTTTAAGGTCGATTTTAAAGTGAGCTAATTGTGCATAAACTGAATCTGTATGCAAACCCACCTTTTGCCAATCAATCATACCTCCTTTTCCTTCCCATTTGTAATTTATTGGCCAATACTTTCCTTTTGTATTATACACATAAATGGTGCTTCCTTTTGCTGAACAACTTAGAGTAAATTCTTTGTAAAAGGATAAAAATGGATGTCCTAATTCTACTTCAAAAGTATAATCGGTAGATGGGCAATACCAACTTACAGCCCTAGAATTTCTTAGCATTCCAGAGGATAGAAAATCATCCGTAAATATAAAATACAGCATCAATCTTTTGGTAGTAGATTCTTCTAGCAGAATATCTACTATATTTAACCAATCATTGAATTTTGGGATTGCAGTTGGCTGATAAGCAAACTGATTGATGGCTTTTAGGAAATTGGTAAAATGAGGATTTGCCCTTAGCCGTTTTTCAAGCATTGTATTTGCAATTGCAATTATTTTCTTTGTGCTTTTTGTATCAAACTTTTCGGATTGAATATTTTCCTCAAACTGAGAAAAAACCCTTGATAAATCTTTGTTTTTTTTGGCGGAAATAAATACATCCATTTCCTCTAAAAAACCAGAAGTTTCCTCTGAAAATTTAGTAAGTTTCTTCTTATCTTGACTAAAACTGCTATTAAAGCAAAGTAAAAAACTTAAAAAAAGTAATAATTTTCTCATTTTTGTAAGTGGAATAATATCACTAAAAGGATTTTTTCTGATAGAGAAATATCCACTTGAATATAATTCATTAAAATGAATGTATGATTGCCAAAAAATCATCTGCATTTAATGATGCACCACCAATTAAACCGCCATCAATATCTTTTTGCGTGAAAAGGTCTTTTGCATTATTTGGATTGCAACTTCCCCCATACAAAATAGAGGTGTTTTCAGCAATTTCATTCCCAAACTTTTCGCTAATAATAGTCCGAATAAATCCGTGCATTTCTTGTGCTTGTTCGCTTGTTGCAGTTATACCTGTTCCGATTGCCCAAATTGGTTCATAAGCAATCACAATATTATTAAAATCAGCAACTGATAAATGGAACAAGCTCTCATTTATTTGTTGTTTTACCCAATCAAAATGAGTGCTTTCTTCTCTTTGATTTAACCTTTCCCCACAGCAAAAAATCACTTTCAAATTATTAGCAAGCGCCATATTTATTTTTTGTACTAAATCAGCATTTGTTTCTTTAAAAAATTCTCTTCTTTCAGAATGACCGATTATCACATAATCGCCATTGGAAGACTCTATCATTTCAGATGAAATTTCCCCAGTAAAAGCACCTTTTCCCTCTTTACTACAATTTTGTGCAGAAACTTTTACCCTTTCAAAATCACTACATAATTTTGCTATTTTATACAAATACAAAAAAGAGGGGGCAAACACAACCTCTGTATTTTTGTCTTCTGGAAGTTTGCTTAAAACTGCTGAAACTAATTCCAAACTTTCCTCTCTTTTAAGGTTCATTTTCCAATTTCCTACGACAATATTTTTTCTCATTTTATGTTATTCTTATTCTAGGATCTAATATTCCGTAAATAATATCAACCGCTATATTAACGACAACAAATATAGTAGCAATAAATAAAACAGCCCCCATTACAACTGGCAAATCCAAATTATTAAGCGCATCTACTATTTCTTTTCCAATTCCGTTCCATGCAAAAATATATTCTACAAATACTGCACCAGCAAGCATTGACGCAAACCAACCCGAAACTGCCGTTACCACAGGATTAAGAGCATTGCGTAATCCATGTTTGAAAAGCACTACAAATTTACTCAAACCCTTTGCAATTGCTGTTCGCATATAATCCATTTTCAAAACTTCTAAAAGGGAATTTCTGGTGAGTTGCACAATTACAGAAAGAGGCCTAATACCCAAAGTAATGGCAGGCAAAATCAAGTTTTTCAAATTGATAAACTCCCCTCTTCCGTAATCATCAACCTCATGCAAACTGCCCGTCATAGAAAGGCCCGTAATATCGGCAAGCAAAAAGCCAAAAAACCAAGCAAAAAGAATTGCCGAGAAAAAAGAAGGAACAGACATTCCTAAAACAGATAGGAATAAAGTCAATTTATCAATCCAAGAATTTTTATAAATTGCTGCCAAAACCCCTAATAAAATACCAATCAGTAGTGCAATACTAATAGAAGCCAAAGCCAAAACAAAGGTGTTTGGAAATGTATCAGCAATTATGGAAGATACGGATTTCCCCCTTTTTACAAATGATTCTCTTAAATAAGGATACTTAACAACAATTGCTAATTTTTTAGTTTCAAAAATAGTGGTATAATTGTATTTTCCAGATTCTATAAAATGAAAAGCATCTTTGTTTTTGCTATGAAAGGAAAGTGGCGATAAATCATTGAGATACAAAAAGTATTGCGCACTAATGGATTTATCAAATCCGTATTTTTGCTTTAGCGCCATAAGTTGCTCAGAGTCCTCTCTTTGGTCAAGCATCATTCGGGCAGGGTCGCCAGGTAAAACATTAAACAAAAAGAAAACCAAAGTAAGGACACCCCAAAGCACCAAAATGCTATAAGTAATTTTCTTTATTATGAATTTAATCACAATTTAGTTTGTGAGTTTTTCTATGGAAGGAAAATCATTAAAATGCCATTTCCCTATAATTGTACCTTCTTCTATTTTTACCAGCCCAGGATTGGAACGAACGATTGTTTTTAGGGTTGTTTCATCCGTAAAATGATAAGGAAACATAATGTTGTTTTCATGGCGAAATACATCAATCAGCTCATCAGATGAAGCAGAAAGTGCTACAAAAGTAATCCCCTTTTTTTCGCAAGCCAAATACAAATCAGTTAGTTTTTTGCTTGCTTCTGCATTTGTTTTTCCAATGTTATAGGCAATGACTAAATACGCCTTTTTTGCAGACAAAATAGAGTCGGTAATATCCACCTCATCTTTTGAGATGGAAAAATCATGAATGGGCGGCTCATATCCTTTTTCAATGAGTTTTGTTTTTCTATCCACATATTTTGCCCCCTCTATTTTCCATGGTTCTTGCTCGGTGGTAAATTGCTGAGTTTCTCCATCAAGTTCATAGTACCAAATATCTTCAAAAACATCTTGCTTTGCATCTTTTGGAATTAGCATTCCCTCTGGAATATTTTCACCAATTGCATAGGGTCTAAAATCTTTGGTAGGTAAATGGGAATAGGTATGCCAAACGAAATAACAACTTAACAGAAGGATTAATAAATTAATTTTGTTTTCCGCTTTTTTGGTAAATAATGACTGTATTTTATTCTGGCTTTTAAATAGGAGAAGAATGAAAAATAGCAAAACCATATCTTTTGTGAAAGATTGCCATGGCGTGAGTTTTAAGGCGTCCCCAAAACATCCACAATCTGTTACTTTGTTAAAATAGGCAGAAAAGAAAGTAAGAAAAGTGAAAAATACTATCATCAAAAGCAAACTCCAAGAAATTAATTTTATTCGACTGCCAAGAAGCAGCATTACACCAAGCAATATTTCAAAAATACAAATACTTACAGCCGTTAAAAGTGCAAAAGGAACAAACCACTCCATTCCAAAAACTTCAAAATACTCTGCTAATTTGTAAGAAAATCCTATTGTATCATTAGCTTTTATCAGCCCAGAAATAATGAATAAAACACCAACTAAAAATCTTGAAATGATAAGTAAAATCCTCATCTTATTTTGTTTTAATTAAAGCAAAAACAGCATAATTTATCATATCCAAATAATTAGCATCAATCCCTTCCGAAATCAGTGTTTCCCCTTCATTATTTTCAATCTGTTTTACGCGTAATAATTTTTGTAAAATAAGGTCGGTAAGTGAACTTATCCGCATATCTTTCCATGCCTCATCATAATCATGGTTTTTATCAGACATTAATCGTTTTGCTTGATTGGCATATTGACTAAAAAGTCCCATGGCATTGGAAAAAGACAATTCTTCTGCATGCTCTGCCACCCCTAGTTCTAATTGTATCAGTCCAATAATGGAATAATTGATTATCCCAACATATTCATTACTTATATCTTCATTTATCTTTTGTGTGCCCTTTTGGTCAATGCTTCTTATTCTTTGGGCTTTGATGAAAATTTGGTCTGTAAGTGAGCTAATTCTCAGAATTCGCCATGCTGTTCCATAATCTTTTAGTTTTTTAGCAAAAATGTCCTCACATTTTTTTATTATTGACTCGTATTCAGTAATTGTCTGTTTCATGAATTTTTTATTGTTCTTTTAAGCCAAAAATACATTTTTTCCAAATGAAAGCTTTTAATATAAAAGGTAAAATGCTTGATTTATCAACACCAAAAGTAATGGGGATTCTTAATATTACTGACGATTCTTTTTTTGATGGCGGAAAATACATTAGTAAAAATAAAATATTAGAAAGGTGCGATAAAATGCTTACGGAAGGTGCATCAATCATTGATATTGGCGCACAATCGTCAAGACCTGGTTCAAAAAGCATAAACTCTAATCTTGAAAAAGAACGCCTACTTACAGCTATCACAAATGTAAAACATCATTTCCCCGACATTATTATTTCGGTGGATACTTATAATGCATCTATTGCAAAAAGCTGCATTAAAAATGGAGCTGATATTATTAATGATATTTCAGCAGGAGAAAAGGATAAAGAAATGTGGGCAGTAGTAGCAGAATTTGGCGTTACCTATATTATGATGCATATGAAAGGTAAGCCAGAAAATATGCAAGAAAATCCACAATACGATAATGTAACTAACGATATTATGGTATTTTTTGAAAAAAAAATAAAGAACTTGAAAACGAAAGGAATTGAGCAAATTATCATTGACCCTGGTTTTGGTTTCGGAAAAACTATGGAGCATAATTATGAGATTTTAAATAATTTAGAAAGATTTCAAAAATTCGGCTTACCACTATTAGTTGGCGTATCACGAAAGTCTATGATTTACAATTTACTAGATACAACAGCTCAAAAAGCATTGAACGGCACAACAGCCATAAACATGATGGCATTACTAAACGGGGCAAATATTTTGAGAGTTCATGATGTAAAACAGGCCATTGAATGTATTAAAATTGTTAATTTCGCCAAAAGTTGTAAAAAATGAGTTTTCTGGATTTTATAGAATTTAATTTTATTAGCATTATTGATATTGTATTGGTTGCCATACTAATGTATCAGTTATACAAATTGGTAAGAGGAACGGTAGCAATCAATATTTTTATTGGTCTAACTTCTATCTATTTGCTTTGGAAATTGGTAGATGCCTTGCATATGGAGTTATTAAGTGAGATTTTAGGACAATTTATTGGAGTTGGCGTTATTATTTTGGTAATTGTTTTCCAGCAAGAACTTAGAAAGTTTTTGATTATGATTGGCAGAGCAAAGCTGATAAAAAATAAAGGATTCTTTAAATTTAATATAGGAGAACAAGACAACAAACTCAATATAGGAATTATTTGCAAAGCCTGTCAGGATTTATCAAACAGTAAAACAGGAGCACTACTTGTTATTACCCATACAGATGACTTGGCTTTTTTCTCAGAATCGGGAGTGCAAATTGGATCCGATATAACCATACCATTACTAAAAAGTATCTTTTTCAAAAATAGTCCTTTACATGATGGAGCAGTAATTATTAGAGATAATAAAATAGTTGCTGCTAGATGTGTTTTACCCGTTACAAACAATACTAATTTCCCTACCCATTTAGGGATGCGACACAGGGCTGCTGCCGGAATTTCGGAAGATACGGATGCAGTTGTAATTATTGTTTCCGAGCAAAATGGAGAAATCTCATTTGCGAAAGAAGGAAAATTACAAAACCATTGTAGCGGAGAAAAGTTAGAAGAATTATTACGCTTTGAAGCAAATAAGCTTAACGCTTAGGAAAACGCATTTTATAACTTATCTCTACTTTTCCTTTTGAAATGTCAGAAAGTTTTCCTTTCAAAACTCTTTTACGTAAAGGGCTGATTTTATCGGTAAATAGAATTCCATCCAAATGATCGTACTCATGTTGAATTACCCTAGCGGTAATTCCATCAAATTTTTTCTGCAGTTTTTTAAAATTTTCGTCCAAAAATTCTATTTCAATTTCAGATTTGCGAGAAATATCTTCCCTAATTTCAGGAATGCTCAAACAACCCTCATTAAATAACCACTTCGGCCCTTCTTCCTTTATCATTTTAGGATTGATAAATACTTGTTTCATGGGCTGAATATCATTCTCTTCATCATCAACAAAAGGAGCAGTATCTATAATAAACATACGGATTGATTTATTGATTTGTGGAGCAGCCAATCCAACACCACTTGCCGCATACATAGTCTCGAACATATCGTCAATAATTTCCGGTAAATCAGGAAAAGATTTTGAGATTTCTTTGCATTTCTCTCTGAGAATCGGAGAGCCAAAAGCTACAATAGGAAGAATCATATTTTATAAAATGATGTCGATAATATCATCCACAGTAATCCCTTCTGCTTCTGCTTTATAATTCCTTATTATTCGGTGTCGGAGAATTGGCTTTGCTACTGCTTTTACATCTTCAATATCAGGGGAGTATTTACCGTTTATTGCGGCATAACATTTTGCACCCAAAAGCATAAACTGAGAAGCTCTAGGGCCAGCTCCCCATGAAATATACTGCTGTACCTTTTCTGAAGCCATCTCAGTATCGGGGCGGGTTTTTGCTACTAAGGAAACTGCATACTCTATCACATTGTCATTCACAGGGATTTTCCTAAGAATATTCTGATGAAATACAATGTCTTCTGCATCCATTACTTTATTTAAAGTAGCTGAATAATCAGAGGTTGTTTGTTTAACAATTTGGATTTCCTCATTATAATTAGGATAATCTAAAATCACATTGAACATAAATCGATCTAATTGGGCTTCTGGCAAAGGATATGTACCTTCTTGTTCGATAGGGTTTTGGGTTGCCAGCACAAAAAACGGATTCTCTAATTCGTATTTATTTCCAGCATTAGTAACAGAGCGTTCCTGCATGGCTTCCAAAAGTGCGGATTGGGTTTTTGGTGGCGTTCTGTTTATCTCATCTGCTAAAATAATATTGGCAAATAAAGGGCCTTTTATAAATTTGAAATTTCTACTCTCATCCAAAATTTCAGCACCCACAATGTCTGAAGGCATTAAATCAGGTGTAAACTGGATTCTGTTGAATTTTAGCCCTAAGCAATCTGCAATGGTTTGCACCAATAGAGTTTTTGCCAATCCTGGAACACCAACTAAAAGACAATGCCCCTTGCTAAAAATAGAAATTAAAACTTGGTCAACTACCTCATCTTGCCCAACAATTACTTTGGCTATTTCTGTTCTAAAATTTTTGAAAACCTTTGCAAAAGCATCAATCGCTTTAACATCCGAATTTATTAGTTGTTCATCCATATTTATAAAATTATCCATTTATGATCAAAAGTACAATCCTTTAAGCTATTTCCTAATTTAATATAGGTTTTTTCTATTTTTTCTTCTAACCAATCATTTATTGTTTCTTGTTTCTTTTCTGATAATGTTACATTCCGAATTTTATCGTAATCCTCAGTTAAGTTAGCCGTATGTGCTATGGTTTTTTTTCTTAGTTTTATGAGTCGGTACGCTTTTCTCCCATCATCTGTTTGCATAATCATTGGTGCCGATATTTCATTTTCACTCATTTTTTCAATTACAAAATACAAAGTTGGATCCAAATCTTTCATAATAAACATACTAGAACCAGAATTAGGATTTATGAGTAATCCCTCATTGTTTTTACTCTCATCATCCGAAAAATTCAATGCCGCTTTTTCAAAAGTTATTTTTCCATCAGAAATCTGCTTTGCAATATCCTCAATTTCCGATTTTAGCTCCATAAGTTGAGTGGAAGAAACTTTTGGTTTTAAAAGAATATGTCGCACATTTATCTGCTCTCCCCTTCTTTCTATCAGTTGAATGATATGATAACCAAATTCACTTTTAATAATATCAGAAAGTTCATCTCCTTTTAGCTTATAAGCTGCCGCTTCAAATGCTGGAACCAAATCGCCCCTCCCTACAAAACCTAATTCTCCTCCATTTTTTGCAGAACCAGGATCGTCAGAATAAAGGGTAGCTAATACCTTAAAATCTTCTCCTTTTATTATCCTCTCTTTAAAAGTTTCTAATTTATTTTTTATCCTTTCTTTTTCCTCAACTGAAATTTCTGGTTTTAAAACTATTTGGGAAATTTCAACTTCTGCCTCAACCGTAGGAAGGCTGTCTTTTGCTAAATTGTTAAAATAGTTTTTTACTTCTGAAGGAGTAACTTTCACTCCAGCAGTAATACCTCCTTGCATTCTTTGTGAAAGTAATTGATCGTTTATTAAATCTCGAAATTCTGATTTTATTTCAATAATAGATTTTCCATAAAACTCTTCTAATTTTTCTTTGCTTCCCACTTGTCCTACAAAATAACGGATTCTTTTTTCCAATTCACTCTCAATTTCTTGTTCCGATATTTCCAAGCTATCAATTTTTGCTTGGTTTAAAAGCAGTTTCTGATACAATAAATCTTCAATAATCCTGCATTTTATCTCGCCCCTATTTGTATACCCTTGCGCTAAATATTGTTGGTATTGGGTCTCAATATCAGAGGTGAGAATAATTTCATTTCCAATTATTGCTTCTACGCCATCAATCACTTTTTGGCAGTAGATTTTACTGCTAAAAAGCAAAAGTGCTATAAGGATATATTTTTTCATTGATGTATTTTAATTTTATTTGTTGAAATTGCTTTCTGATATAACTTATCTTCTAAATCTTTCAAAAACAACAATTTATTTCTATTTAAAATTATTTCTCTAATTTTTTCTTGCACCAAACTTAACGGACTTCTGCTGCCTTTTATTTGATATCCATGAATAAATAAAAAATATTTGCTACTATCAGCAGTATAGCTGTAATATTTATTACTACTTAAATAATAGGTTGAATTCTTCACTTCCATTGGCAACTTGTCGGCAAACTTAGAAAAATAAACCCATTTGGATTCATCTAAATGATAGTCAGCAGCAAATTGTCTGCAATACTCTATTAAATCTTCTTTATCTTCCTCTTTGTTTGAACGAAATAATTTGCGTAACAAATCTAATTTTGGAGCGTCAAAAGCCGTTTTTACATATCTTCCTTTAAATATATTTTCTTTTAATTCCAACTCATCCAAATTCTTATCATAATAATTTTGAATTTCTGCTTTTGTAACAACTGTATCAAAATTTTGCTTTATCAATTCTTGCTGATAGGCATAAATAAGTAGTGAATTTCTATAATCGTCAATTCTATCTTCTACATCCTTGAGAGCATCCGTCAAATTCATTTCGGCTTGCGCCACCAAAAGCTGTTTTTTTATCCAACTATCGATATAACTTTGTACAAATGCGGCACTATCGGTTTTATCCTCAGGAAGAGAGTTGCTTATTTCAGAAAAATACAAATCTTTATCGTACAAACTAACCAACAACTTATCATCAGAAGACAAGCCATTGCAAGCCATAAAAAATAATGCAGTACAATAAAGGAAAAGATAGTGTTTCACTTTCAAAACCACTTGCTTATCGAATTAAAGAATGGAGAACCTGAGCATTAGCCCTTACCTGATACTTTTCTTTTAACTCATCTAACCATTGCTTTTCCAAGAAATCCTGATAATCTGAAATAACTTTACCTTTTGTTTCTGAAAGCTCTTTTTGTTGTGGAGGAATTAATGCTAAAATATCTACAATGATTATAGAACCATCTTTGCCTTTAATATTTTTACTTATACCAATATTCCTACCAGCTTCATTTACATAATCATTCTCCTGTTGAGAATATTTTTTTCCTAGAATCTGAAGGTTTAATGGCGAGCTATAATTTACCTTTTTTAGCACATCTTCATCAGTCAAATACAGCATTCTGTGTCGTTTTTTAATTTGTCTTAAAGTTTTTTTGGCAACTGTTTCATCAATACAAGTATATATTTTTGCTTCCACCCTTTCGCCCCACATATAATTTTCTTTATTGTTGTTAAAGAATGTTTGTAATCCTAAAGTATCCTTTATAGCTTTTGTCCAAACTTTATCATCCATTAAATCAAAAAGAAGAATACCATCCGTATATTCTTGTAATAATGACTTAAATTCAGGATACTTTTCCTCTAATCTGCTGTTTTCATAACTCAGACAACTCTCACTTACAAAGGCCTTATACAAATCATTAAAATAAGTTTGATAATTATCTTTTACCTGCATTTGATTTGCCAGAATAAATGCAATAAAATCAGCTTGGGTATAATAATTTGCATCTAAAACAAACAGGTTTCTTTTGAGTAAATTTGTTTTTTCGGAAGCCCATTTTCCTTTAGACAAACTCTCATCAATGTATTTTGAAATTTCGTTTAATCTGCTGCTGTATTGCTTAAAATTATACTCTTTTTTAATTTTGCTAATTAGTGCCTTATCTCGCAAAGCATTTCTGGAATCTTGATTGACTTTCTTTTCTAAATTATCTTTTACATCCTCAAAAGCAGGAATAGGTTTTTTTTCTAAAAGCTTGACTACATGCCAACCGAAAGGAGTTTTAAAAACAGTACTAGTCTCATCAATGGTTTGTAATAAAAAGGCGGCATTCTCAAATTCCTTTACCATCTTTCCTACGCCAAACCAAGGGATACTCCCTCCCTTTACAGCTGTGGCTCTATCCTCTGAAAACTGTTTAGCTAAGTCGCTAAAATCCTCTCCATTTTTTAGTTTTATGGCAATCTCCTCAATCTTAGTTTTACTAATATTAATCGCTTCCTCTGAAGCATCTTTTGCTAATTTAAACATGATGTGGGCTACCTTCACCTCTCCAATTGCCTTCCTTTTATCATTCACTTTTATCAGATGATAACCATACTTTGTTCTAACTGGCTTAGATATTTTCCCTATTTCTGTATTATATGCCGCATTCTCGAAAGGATAAACCATCATAAAAACAGTAAAATAACCCAAACTTCCTCCATTATTTATAGCTGATTTGTCATCAGAATATTGCTTGGCTGCATGATAGAAGTCCATTCCTTTAAGGATTTTATTCCGAATATCTGTTGCTTTTTTATATGCTTTTAGTGTGTCGGTAGGAGTTGCTTTTTCAGCTATTGCAAATAAAATATGGCTTGCATTTACATCTTCTTGCATTCGCTCGTATGCCTCTTCTATTAATTTTTCATCAAATTGATTGTCACTCAAATAGGGCTTTGCCAATTGATTTCTGTACATGGCGAGTTCATTTACAAATGCAGCAATAGTATCGTATTTTAGCTCTTTTGCTTCTTTTACTTTCAAACGAAAATTAATAAACAGTTGCATATAGTCATTCAAATACTCCTTGGTAATGATAGAGTCATTGTGGTTATTTTTTAAGAATATCGCTTTAAACTCACCAAGAGTGATGTTATCTTCTCCTACACTTAAAATTACTTCATTGTTTTGTGCAAAAGACAAAGAACAAAAAAGACCAATACAAAATACTAACACATTTTTTTTCATGCTTATTTTATTTTTAAATTTATTTTCGACTATAATTTGGAGCTTCCCTTGTTATAGTTACATCATGAGGATGGCTTTCCGTAACTCCTGCGGCTGTAATTTTTATGAATCTAGCTTTTGCTAAATCTGTTATGTTTTTAGCACCACAATAACCCATTCCAGCCCTTAATCCTCCAATCATTTGATGTATTACTTCTGATAAAGCACCTTTATAAGCTACTCTACCAACAATCCCTTCTGGTACTAATTTCTTTGGATCATTTTCAGTAGTTTGAAAATACCTGTCCTTTGAGCCATCCTGCATAGCATCCACTGAACCCATCCCGCGAAATGTTTTGAATTTTCTTCCCTCAAAAATAATAGTTTCACCAGGAGCTTCTTCCACTCCAGCAATTAAGGAGCCTAACATTACAGTACTAGAGCCTGCAACCAATGCTTTTACAATATCTCCAGAATACCTTATTCCTCCATCCGCAATTACAGGAATATTATTCTTTTTTGCTACCTCATTTACATCCAAAAGAGCAGTAAGTTGAGGAACCCCAATTCCTGCAATAATTCTGGTAGTACAAATTGAACCAGGACCAATTCCTACTTTTATGGCATCTGCACCAGCATCAATAAGAGCTTTTGCCGCTTTTGCAGTAGCGATATTTCCTACCACAACATCCAATTTTGGGTAGTCCGATTTTATTTTCTTTAACAAATCAATTACTCCTTTTGAATGTCCATGAGCTGTATCAATAATGATTGCATCAACTGATACTTTTACTAGTGCTGCAACCCTTTCAAAAACATCAGTAGTTACGCCAACAGCCGCAACAACTCTTAATCTTCCATACTTATCTTTGCAAGCGTTAGGACGCATCCTGTTTTTAATAATGTCCTTAAAAGTAATTAGCCCAACTAGTTCATTATTTTTGTTTACTACTGGCAACTTTTCAATTTTGTTTTCTTGCAGAATGTGTTCCGCATTTTCTAAATCAGCAATTTCAGTAGTAATAATGTTATCAGTAGTCATGATTTGCTTAATCGGTAAGCTCAAATCTTTCTCGAATCTTAAATCTCTATTAGTTACTATGCCCACTAATTCATTTTTCTTATTTATAATTGGAATTCCTCCAATTTTAAATTCTTGCATGATATTCATAGCATCCCCTACCTTGGCTTCAACCAATAAAGTTATGGGATCTAAAATCATTCCACTTTCTGATCGTTTTACTTTTCTCACTTCATTTGCCTGATTTTCGATACTCATGTTTTTGTGCAAAACACCAATACCACCTTCTTGGGCGATTGCGATAGCCATTCCTGCTTCTGTAACCGTATCCATTGCTGCAGAAACGATAGGAATATTTAACTTTATATTTTTGGTGAAATTTGTAGTTACACCCACACAAGATGGCAATACCTCAGAATAATCAGGAACAACCAATACATCATCATAGGTAAGCCCTTCTGATATAAGTTTGTTCTGTTGTTTCATATTCTGTTTTTTAAAAATTGTGTGCAAAAATAGTTAAAATATCAGTTCAAAAGACAAAAAAAAGTCCCAAAAATGGGACTCTTATTTTTATGTGATCTTTCTTATCTTATTAAACTTACAATATCTGTTTTTTCTGTGAGCATTCCAACTCCATTTATGTATTGAACATGATAGACATAATTTCCATTCTGTGCAGGATTGCCTAAATAATTTCCATCCCATCCTTTAGAGGGGTCATTAGTCCTAAAAATTTCATGCCCCCATTTATCATAAATTGCAAATGAATAGCCAATTTCAGAAACAAAAGAGGTTATAGGATGAAATATTTCATTATGCTCATCATCATTTGGGGTAAAGGTGTTTGGCACAATTAAAACAGGAACTTGTGAAATACAAGATATATTCGACAGACTTCTTTCAACAAAACCATAAGGATTTGTATTCCCCTCTAATGCCTCAACATAATAACAAAACCGGCCGTTTCCATCTGTATATTCAACTACATTATCATTATAAAAATAGTTCTCGCTTCCACCAGAAAAGGTTGCTAATGGAATGGCTGAGAAATCACCTCTGTTAACCGAACGATAAAGATTATATACTACATCATCACCAAGCCAACCATCATAATCATTAAAC
>DUAL01000031.1:0-1050 GCA_012960835.1 Flavobacteriales bacterium
ATTATAAACAAGCAGTTAGGTGGTTCCGCAAGTCCGCCAATCAAGGCTATGCTGATGCCCAAAACAATCTAGGCACGATGTATGAAAATGGCGATGGCGTGTCACAAGATTATAAACAAGCAGTTAGGTGGTATCGCAAGGCCGCAGATCAAGGCTATGCTTTTGGCCAAAGCAATCTAGGCTTGATGTATGTAGAGGGCCTAGGTGTAGCACAAGATAATAAACAGGCGGTCAGATGGTTCCGCAAGGCCGCTGATCAAGGCTATGCTGATGCCCAAAACAATCTAGGCACGATGTATGATAATGGCGATGGCGTGTCACAAGATTATAAACAAGCAGTTAGGTGGTATCGCAAGGCCGCAGATCAAGGCTATGCTACAGCACAATACAATTTAGGCTGGATGTATGATAATGGCGATGGCGTGTCACAAGATTATAAACAAGCACTTAGGTGGTATCGCAAGGCCGCAGATCAAGGCAATGCTACAGCCCAAAACAATCTAGGCGTGATGTATGATAAAGGCAGAGGTGTGGTACAAGATGATAAACAAGCACTCAGGTGGTACCGCAAGGCCGCTGATCAAGGCGATGCTAATGGCCAATACAATTTAGGTTTGGTATATGAATATGGCAATTTTGGTCTTGATAAGAATTACACACTTGCAATAAAGTACTATAAGCAATCTCTACAAGGTGATGAGCTTAGTATAGATTCTAAAAATTTAGCCGTGCAAAAAATAGCCAAGCTAACCGCTAAAGTAAAACCGAACAAAGAGAAAAGTAGTTTTGCCGAATTATGGCAACAGTATGGTGGTGATTCATATACTACTACCGATGATTCTACAGCCACTAATGCTCAGACTGCGCTGGTCATCGATAAACAACCCCCGGTAATTCATATAACTCAAGGCGATAACATCTCTATCACTGAATCACAAATTACATTAAGTGGTTTGGCTATCGATGATTCTACAATTGCAGAGATTTTAGTCAATGGAGAGTTGGTACCTATTAATGCATCAGGAGGTTTTACTACTAAGCTGTACGTCC
>DUAL01000031.1:1122-1374 GCA_012960835.1 Flavobacteriales bacterium
GAAACTTGTACCGCCACTAGATAGTAAAGCTCATAATCCTAATGCAGTAGCCTTAATTATCGGTATTGATAAATACGAAGCAATCTCTAATGCTCAGTGGGCTGAATCTGATGCAGGTATGTTTTATGATTTTGCTAATAAATCATTGGGAATATCAACCGATAGAATAAAGCTCATTCGAGGTGAAAAATCCGATATGAGAGGTATTTGGAAATCAGTAGAACAATGGCTACCAACATATGTCGATGAAAG
>DUAL01000032.1 GCA_012960835.1 Flavobacteriales bacterium
TTCTAAATATGAATATGCAAAATTTGCAATTTCATCAATAGTTACCTTTAGATCTTTTTTATTTTTTATAGGATTCATGATTTTTATATACTATATTATAAAATTAAATTTATATGCTAACTCAATTTGAAGATTATTTAACATTTGAAAATATATATATTTGGTCAAACTTAGGTGTTTTGCCTTTTTGGCTTATGCTTATTATTATACCTAATTCAAAAATAACACAGTTTTTTGTAAACTCCATAATAATTCCACTTATTTTATCGTCTCTTTACATATTTGTATTATATAGCTTCTAAATCTGTGTAAAACATAAACAACATAATAACACAAGCAAAGGGAAGCAAACAAAAAACACAAATACATTATTCATCGCGTACCGCGCACTCCGCCAGGCCTATGGAATAAAGCCTACGGCTGCACGGCCTTTGTTAAGACCACCGCGTGTCCGCCCAAAGCCCCAAATGCACTGGAAATTTACCAAAAGGCATGCGATAATTCTGAAAATTCAAAAAAATCAGCCCCACATCCTGCTTCTTCTAGCAAACCTGCCACTAAAGCGCCACCAGCTCTGACAAATGAGCAGTTTTATACTGGAGAAAAGAAGAAGAGCAATAATGGTGTCATGCCGCCCGCCATAAATGCCTCTACCACTCAAAAAAGAACATCAGTTGGAAACAGGGCCATGAGGAAGAAGAAAAAACCATCCTAATCAGTACTGTAATGTTCAAGAGACATGAGCATATCTAAAACTTTCAAGGCACTTAAATTTTGTGTAAAAATATTGTACTTGCAGCTATAATAATCATGGAGCGAAATATATATCAAAACAATGATACCATCCCTCCAGAACACATTTTTCACACAGATGCTGTGGCCTTTAAAGGAACATGCATACACACATCCATTTATAATGCCACCTTTGCAGTAAAAATATATTTAAGGGCAGTTGTAAATGCTGCAGGTATAATGGTCGATGACAGAACCTACACCTGCAGTATAACCAAGCTGAGAAATAGTCCAGAAGGATCTCCTCCTCTGTCACAGCAGTTTGATGTGGCCTATTATTGCGCAGAAAAGGTAATACACATAATTCGCAGAGATGTGGAAACGTTGCAGGGACATATGCCTGGCAGAAAAACGCGAAGTATAGGATTTAGAAGATTTGGCCATGTTCAGATGCAAGTGAGGCTGATACCCAATTTTATGAGAGAGGGCAGAAATTTAAAATCACCTATGCTGCCTCTTTATCTGAATTTAAAGCGAGATGATAATTTTCTCTCTCTGTGGTTTAAATCTATGCAAGAGGTGATACAGAGCGCCAAAGAAAACTCAAACTATTTTGAAGATTTTTTTCGTTTTTTGGG
>DUAL01000033.1 GCA_012960835.1 Flavobacteriales bacterium
ATAACTTTTCCCATTTTTACTAAACTCCACCTCTTTTTCCATAATTGAGGTAATTACACCACCGGCAATTGAATCACCCGCTTCAACCGTATATTCCATATCCCGGTATTTTACAATTGCCTTATGCTTACGGGTTGTAGGAGATGTAATGATTGCGGTAACATATATATATTTTGAACTACCTGCAAACCGGGGATCAAAACCATCAAATGCAATGACATTACTCAGTTCAGTGGGACTATCATCAATTACAAACTTGTAATTTTCTCGTTTCATAAAATCATTTTCAATTTTTTTAACTTTGTCTTGTAAATTTTTGTCCGTTCCAATTTCCTGGTTTTCAAAATCTTCCCATAGTTCAATAGTCGTTTGATACGATTGATAATTATTATAAAAAAGAAATGCTATTATTACGAGTGAAATAATAATAGTAATGTTCCACAATGCTATTGATTTTTTATTCATCTGATGAAATTTTGTATTTTCATGTTGTTGCTAAATTACTATTAAATCGACTTAATAGTATTATCTATTCCCATATGTTTCTTTAATTTTTCACTATGGATTTGTGCATCTTCAATATCTTCAAAATATCCAATATAAATAATATAAAGCCGATTATTATCTAGTGCAACTTCCACTATTCTGGCATCATATCCAGCATCAATTAAAGCTGCTTTTAACCTCGTTGCTATGGATGGATCTTTATAGTACCCATCTATTGCTATGGTAATGGATTTCGGTTGTTCAGTCTCATTTAAAGAGGTAATTACCCGGTCATGTATTTCTTTTACTGAGTTATTTTCAATTTGTAATTTTGATTTGGTAAGTTCAGTTTGAAGTTCACTAATTTCATCCCTTAACAGTGTGTTTTCTTGATTAAAGGTAACTAAAAATGATTCCAATCGTTTTTCGATTTCCATTTGGTTATTTTCTAAAGTTTGCTTGTAAGTCTTGATGACTGCATGCAGTTGGATATTTTCTTCCTTCAATTTACTCAGGTTATTGATAGTGTCATTTTGACTCTGAATATTATTTGTATTTAGTTTTTCCTGGAGAATACCGATTTCTGCATTAATACTCATTTGTTTATCATTGAATTCTTTTTGTAACAATCCAATTTCATTTTTTGTAATAGCTAGAGTTTCTTCCAGTTGTTTTTCAATTTCAGTATGGGCATTTTTCAACAAATTGCTTATACCAACTATTTCATCCAATAATTGGGAATTTTCATCTCCATTTTTTTCATTTGTTTTATTGTTAATATCCTGTTTTTCAACATTAATATCTTCCAGTTCATCCTGAAGGGCATTGATAATTTTTGTTAATTGAGTGTTTTCATCTGAAGCAAGCAGAAAGGATTTCTGC
>DUAL01000034.1 GCA_012960835.1 Flavobacteriales bacterium
AAAGAATAGTTTGGGCAAAATTCCTAAATGCAGGACAAACTTGCATTGCCCCTGATTATCTGTTAGTAGAAAAACGGGTAGAAACAAAACTATTAGAAGCCTTAAAAAAAGAAATTGAGGATTTTTACCCTCATTCCAAAAATATAAACGAAAACTATGTTCAAATTGTTAATGAACGAAATTTTAACCGACTAGCACAACTTATTCCTACTGATAAAATTTATCATGGAGGGGAGGTAAATCCAGAAAACAGAAGTATCGCCCCTACCCATTTTCGGACCAATACTTCCTATTATTGCCTTTGAAAACTTAGAGGATGTAATAAAAAAAGTGAAAGAAAAAGAAAAGCCACTTTCACTATATATCTATTCCATAAACAAAAAAGTAATCAAAAAGATACTCCATGAAATTTCATTTGGAGGTGGTGCAATTAACGAATCCTTAGTTCAAATGTCCAACCCTAACTTACCTTTTGGAGGAGTTGGAGCAAGTGGAATAGGAAACTATCATTCCAAAACTGGGTTTGATACTTTCACCCATTACAAAAGTATTTTACACAAAACATCTTGGTTGGAACCCAATATAAAATACACACCTTTTACAGAATTGAAAAGTAAAATCTTAAAATTCCTTTTAGAATAATGCATATTTCAGAAGTCTTATTTTGGGGCATGTTTGGTATTTGTGCAGAAATAGCATTTACTTCTATTTTCGACCTCATTACAAAAAAGAAAATTGCTTTAATGGGACATACTTCCCTTTGGATGTTTACAATTTATGCTTTCGGATTATCCTATGTTTTGATTTAGCAGAAAGTCTTATTCAGAATGATATAATTAGGTATTTATCCTATCCTATTTGGGTTTGAATAATTGAAATTTTGTTAAGTTATCCTTTATTAAAACTTGGCATACAACTTTGGGATTACAGTTATTTAAGCAAAGAAAAGCACTGGAAAGGTATCATCAGTTTTGTTCATTTCCCAGCTTGGATTTCCCTAGGAATTCTGGTAGAATACATCAAGCAAATACTGATTTAATTATTATCAGATAGCAAATTCCTTTTGCTATCTTTACAACATGAAATTTACAACATTTAAGTTCGGAAACGAATTGCAAGAAGGGCTTGATATGATGGGATTTGAAAAGGCCACCCCAATACAAGAACAAGCAATCCCCATAATACAAGCAGGGAGAGATTTAATCGCATGTGCACAAACAGGAACAGGAAAAACAGCAGCTTTTGTGTTGCCCATTTTGGACAAGCTCACAAAAGGGCATCAAAATAATAAAGTAAATACAATAATTATTGCGCCAACTAGGGAACTTGCCAAGCAAATTGACATGCAAATTGAAGG
>DUAL01000035.1:0-741 GCA_012960835.1 Flavobacteriales bacterium
TTACCATTTAGCGGAACTCTGCACTTAATGGATAGTTGGTTTGCTGGAAATCCAGTAACTGCTTGCATTTATCCATTTAATATTAACATTAGTACAACAGCTATTAATGAGATAGCTAAGAGTAGAAATGTCTTTAAAATAAGAGACCTCTTAGGAAGAGAAATAAAAGGAACTAAGAACGAACTTTTATTCTACATCTATGATGATGGAACGGTAGAGAAAAGAATAACCATAGAATAATTATAAATCAGAAAAACACTTAATTCCTGAAATTTTATTCTTGTAAAGAATACTCCAATGCATCTTTCCTAATAAATTATTCTTCTGGCTAATCTTTTGGCGTTTAGAAATCAGCTTTGGGATAGAAAAATAAAAGGCAAAGTGCGCTTTTACAATAGCAAAGAAGTGGAAAAATCCATTTTTTTGTTTCAGAAAAGTAATAGCAGCAACTGCATCTAAAAGCAAGCGTATAGGAATAACCACAAATAAAGAGGGTAGAGGTAAGTTTTTAAATAGCATTTTTAGGTTATTCCTAAAATTAAGGTGTGTTTTAAAAGGTGAGCCAGTATCAAGCGTGCCACCTCCAACATGATATACTACTGATTTTGGCTCTACCATAACTTTATATCCTTTATTTTTAAACCTCCAACAAAGATCAATTTCCTCTTGATGGGCAAAAAAGTCAGTATCAAAGCCACCAACCTCCCAGAATGATTCCGCCCTTACAAAAATACAGGCACC
>DUAL01000035.1:785-1356 GCA_012960835.1 Flavobacteriales bacterium
TGTGCATTATCTTCTTCCAAATTATCAAAAATTCTCCCTCTGCAAAATGGATAACCCAAATTATCAATAAAGCCACCAGAGGCTCCTGCATATTCAAATTTGCTTCTATTATTAAAATCCAATAATTTTGGCTGGCAAGCAGCAATAATTTTATCCGAATCCATTAAATTAATAATTGGTGCTATCCAGTTTTCACACACTTCCACATCCGAATTGAGCAAAACATAATATTCCGCATGAATTTGATTTAAAGCCTTATTGTATCCTCCAGCAAAACCTAAATTTTCTTTATTATTTACTATACTAACAGTTGGAAAATTAGCTGATAAAAAGGATATAGAGTCGTCAGTAGAGCCATTGTCGGCAACAATAATTTCTGCATCACTGCTGTGCTTTATAACAGTCGGTAAAAACTTTCCCAACCAATCCTTCCCATTCCAATTCAGGATTACAACTGCCGTTTTTATTTTTCTTTTTTGTGTTTCCATCTTTTATGTGTCCACAACCAATATTGTGGCAAGTTTATTATATCTTTTTCTATTCTTTTTGTATAATCTTCTGTTATCTTTCC
>DUAL01000036.1:0-339 GCA_012960835.1 Flavobacteriales bacterium
TTTAAATCAAAATATAATAAATCAACTTTAATAAAATCTCCTGGAATACCTGCATTATTAAATTTCTCTTTGCCTATTTCTACTGCATCGGAGATGTCAACACCAAGGTAATAATTGTTTTTCAGAAGCTCCCCCCAAAAAATTAATGCAGCATAACCAGATCCACATCCAGCGTCTAAAATAATTTTTTTTCCTCCTGCCAACCACTCCTTTAATTTAGATGGATCATTGTTACAGTATTTTTCAAACATCCATTTTCTTCGTACCTCGGCATGTTCATCTGATTCATAAGCTTCTTGCTGAGACCATTCGTATGCAAACGCTTGCTGTGTTTGTTCT
>DUAL01000036.1:584-1351 GCA_012960835.1 Flavobacteriales bacterium
GTTTAAGAGTAATTCTTTTACATAATCAGCGTTTTCATCTCTGTACCAAGATTCATCAGGTGCAGAGAAGCCTTGTTTTTGGCGTTTAATTATTTCTGTTGGCAAAAATTCCATCATTGCTTTTCTCAAAACATTTTTACCATCATCATAATTTGTGTAGAACTTTTTTCTCTTTTTTAAATCATTTTCATCTAAACGCTTCATCTTTCCAAGGTTAGCTAATTTGTGCTTTATGGGAATTTTCTGCGCAAAATTTACAAGTTCGTTGTCTAAAAATGGAAACCTTTCTTCCAATCCATTGGCCATAGAAAGTTTGTCGCCAACTAGCAATAATCCTGGTAAAAATGTTTTGATCTCAAAATATAAACTGTTATTGATGTGCTGTTCAGGTGTTTCATATTTAAGCTTTGAGTTAAATGTAAAGACTCTTTCAAAAACTCGTTTAGGTTCAGCAAAATCCATGTGTTTACCTGCGAAACGGGTAAAAAGTTTCTTCCTCTTCTCTATTGTAACCAACCGTTGCCAGAAGTCATAATAATTGTTAAAGAATTCTTTTTGATTTAAAGAGTCAAAGACTCGGTAGTATCTCCATGGATAACCACCATACAATTCATCGCCTCCCGTACCTTGTAAACAAACTTTAACAAATTTAGAAGCCAATCTGCTTATATAGTAATTAGGATAGCTCATCCCCACTCGTAGATCTTCTAAATGCCAAACCACTCTTGGCAATGACCATCGGATATCACCTGAATTGATTACCTGTT
>DUAL01000037.1:0-256 GCA_012960835.1 Flavobacteriales bacterium
AAAGTCTTTGTTCATTTTAAAATGTTTCTTGTAAGCAATCCAATTAAAGATTAGAATAAACGGATAAGCAAGAAACAGTAAAAGAAGCGAGCTTGTTTTTGCTCTTGTAAATTGTATGTTTTTTATTTTAAAACCGGCTAATTTAGCCAGGCATCGCAACTTTTGGATTCCAATCAAAAAAATATGTCCATAATAGATCTCCGTTGTAATATCTTGATTAGACATCCAGACACTATCCAGCTCATTTGGAGGCATG
>DUAL01000037.1:393-1350 GCA_012960835.1 Flavobacteriales bacterium
GCTTAGCCTGCTTCTTAGGTTAGAATAGTTTGGAGTGGTTATGATCAGACTGCCTCCCATTTTTATAATCCTGTTAAATTCCTTCAAAGCACTTGCCTGATCTGAAAAATGTTCGATTCCCTCCTGGCAGATTAGGGCATCAACACTTTTGCTTTCAAGGGGAATTCCGTCTTTGATATTTGCCCTTCGACAAGCTAATCCATCAACCTTGAAATACTCCGGAAATAAGTCAAATGGAATAGGTTTCGCCCCAATTTCTCTAATAATTTTTGAAGTAATTCCATTTCCAGCAGGAAAATCAACAATTATTTTACCCTTGAACCGATCCTCTTCTTTAAGAAAAAACTTCTTTACATGGTACTTAATACTTTTAGGATTGTCTTCATGATTCATGCATTTGTAGTTTTAATCCTTTTTGGCTCAATGATGAATTGTAATGTCAATGACCAAAGTACGCATTTTTTATGCTGTGGAATGTTTTGTAACAAGTCTTGAATAATAGGCGGCAAAAACCCCACCTAACACAAACATTAATATGCCATATGTGGCAGGAACCAGAGCAATTTCTTTGTATTGAGTTAATGCCATTCCTATGACAGCTAATGCTAATGATGCATTTTGAATCCCACATTCAAGAGATATTGAAATACGTTGCTTTAAATTGAGACGCAATAATTTGCCAGAAAAAAACCCTAATAGCATTGTGCAGATATTCAACCCTATTACCGAGGGGCCTACAATAGGCAAAGCAGAGATTAGTTTTTCCTTATTGATTGCAACTGCTCCAATAATAATAGTTGCCATTAGTATTACAGAAGCAATTTTTACTGGGTTCTTCATCCCTAGTGCAAATGATTCGTGCTTAGCCCTTATGACCATTCCTAATACTATTGGAATGATAGTTATAAATAATATTTTTAGAAAAATGGTTAAATATGGAAGCTGGATCATAGTATT
>DUAL01000038.1:0-507 GCA_012960835.1 Flavobacteriales bacterium
AAAAACACCGTTGATAAATTCAAAGTCTTCTACCTTGTGTAAATAGCCAACCTCTTTGTTAATAACGCCATCCCTATCAAGAAAAACTACTTTCATTTATACTTTGGATTTTAGAATTTCTTCAGGTTTTTTATGCGTCCACTTGCCTCTTGGCTTGTCAATATATTGGAAATGTTCATTGGTAAAACTTCCTTGGACGCAAACATGTCGATAAGATTTATCATTTATCGGTTGTTTGCTTTGTGCAATTGCATCACTAAAAGGCACAGGGCCAGTTAGAGAGAACACCCCGATAACTTTATCACTATTAATGTTATCTAAAATCATCTCAATAGCTTCTGACAAAATAGGATGGTTTTTTTCTGTTGCAATAAAATAGTTAGTGTGGTCGTTATCAGTGCCTTTCAAAATAAAGAGTTCTTTGTCTTTACTCTTGATAACACCTGATAATGGAAAAACTAAATGCGCATCTATATCCATATAGATGCCACCATAATGCTTTAATGT
>DUAL01000038.1:708-1344 GCA_012960835.1 Flavobacteriales bacterium
AGTTTGCCAAATATTTTTCTGAATTTTTTGACTCTTTCCTTTAAAAAGTGCTTTACTATATACAGGAATCGTAAAGCGTTTTTTAGGTAGAAAAAAATGAAACGGATAACTGACAAATACTTTACTAATATTACCGATTAATTTTGACAGTCTATTGCATAAAAGAAGTAAAAATGACATTGGTTTTTTTATAATTGAATTGCAACAAGTTTACATTAAAGCCTAATCCAAAGATAGAGGTTGCTAAAATGGTGCTATTCCTTATCCCACCTGTGTTTGCTAAAAATATTAGTCCCACCCATAGGTTCGGCGGTTATTTTTTTTGTGAATGCAGGTGGGATAAGGGGTGGTGCTAGTTTGGTGATTACTATTTTTGGATTAGGGTTAAAATATAAATTTTATAATTATTAATAAACGTGATTAAACAACAACTAGCAAGTACAGACTACAAGCCTTTTGCTGAAGAAATCGAAAGATATTTTTCTCAAAGTAGCATTGTTTTGCAGGATGATCGAAACACCATTAAAGAAGTTGAATTTAACAATGAAGTCTTTGTGGTTAAGTCGTATAAAGTGCCCAGTACTATCAATAGCTTTATCTATACCTATTTAAAAAAATCCAAGGCATGGCGAGCCT
>DUAL01000039.1 GCA_012960835.1 Flavobacteriales bacterium
CCCCGCCAATAGACTCAAAGACATCCATCATTGTATCTTCACGCACCCGCATGTACTTTTTGGTGATTTGTGAGTCAAATGCGTGCCCTAGAGCTTGCTGAACCCATGTCTCGCTTTTGCCTAGATCCAAGGCAAGCTCACCCAAGTGCCGTCTTAGATACTTTGAGCTATATCCTTTTAATGGGTATGTCTTAACCCCATCAACCTTTAGCTCAACCCTTTTAAAGTATTTCTGGATTGCCTGATTACAGCTACTATTATCCATATTCGGGAAATAAGGAGCATTTTTACCAATTGGGGTTGGAACCTCAGAGAGTATTTTCTTAAATTCTGGCAAAACTGGAACTTTGATCACGGTTTTCTGTTTTTGGAGCATTGTTTTGTGACGATCTTTGATTAACCACTCTTGTCCTTTGATATTTACAAAATGCTTAGGGCATAAAGTACAAATATCCTTCGCTTCCATTCCCGTCCAAACCATAATCCAAAAGGCTCGTTTATAATTATCCCCACCTCTGGTTATTTTTGCTTGTTCCCAAGCTAAATCAATTTGTGCTCTAGTGAGAGGTGGTAATAAATCTTTAAAGAGAGAAACATATTTCAAATCAGCTAACAGCCGTTTATGAAATTTAAAACTATCGTCAGCAGATTCTACTAATTGGCGCAGAACCATCATTTCACCTTTAAGTGTTCGCTCCATTGCTTGAAGATTACCCTCTTTATCTTTTCCCCATCTTGACTCTAAATATTTTTCCATCAATCCAAGATTTAATTCATTCGGAGTGAACTCACCAAAAAAAGGATCAATGTAGTTTTTCCGTATGCCAATCAAATCACCTTTAAATGGTTTTTCTGGTTTTAAAAGCCTGATTTTTTTTCTTGATCCATTTGGTGTTTTGCCAAGTTGCAAATCTTGCAACAACAACCCCAAACTAAAGTCTGCTTGTCTTATTTCTCTTTCATTTGCATTTAAACTAACTTGAATATTTTTGCCTTTGTATTTTAAGTTTGAATACCATCTTCTGTTTTTAAAGTGTCCAATTCCATCTTCATCAATATAGTCATATACCTTTTTCCCAGTTGCCTTATCAATTTTATACGGTGGTTTTAATCTCCTTAACATCGGCTCGTCCTCCGTTAGTAATAATCGGGACGATTGTATACGCACTTGGGATTTGGTTTGCAAGCTCATTTTTTAATTGCTTAGTTTCTCAACTGAACGAATGCACCCAATTGGGATGACACAAGCACCATTATAATAAAGAGAAGAAATATCCTGTTTTTCGGTATCTCTGACTAAAAATAAATTTTCTTTTCCATGACCAAAATAGACCGCAAT
>DUAL01000040.1:0-476 GCA_012960835.1 Flavobacteriales bacterium
TGTAAAACATTCCAGAAAATTAAAAATACCAGACTACTTGTCATCTGACCCTGCTCAAGCGCACTTACTAAACTCCATTAATAAGATACATAAAGTGGCTTCGAGACTAGAAGACGAGGTTGATTTAGATGAAATGCAAAATATTAAAAAAGGCAAAATTAGCTTGTCTGATCAATTGATGCAAGCCAGCTTTCTAATGCAGCACAATGTAGACATTCCAATATTCAAAGTAGCTATAAAAGGGTTTGATACCCATTCAAATCAAGAAAATGAGCATAAAGACAAATTAATAGAATTAAACAATGCCCTGGCTGAATTTACACAAGAGCTAAAGTCTAATAATCTTTGGGACGACACTCTAATAATGACATACTCTGAATTTGGCAGAAGAATTAAGGAGAATGGCAGTAAGGGTACTGATCATGGCGAAGCGTCTTGTATGTTTTGCATGGGCGGAAAGGTCAAAGGCGGGATCT
>DUAL01000040.1:499-949 GCA_012960835.1 Flavobacteriales bacterium
GGTAGCACCCCAGACTTGTCAAATCATCATAATGACAACCTAGTCAGCAAGATTGATTTCCGTGAAGTGTATGCAACATTAGAGAAAAACTGGTTCAAGGCTAATAATAAGATTATTGAAAGTAGACCATTAAATTTTTTATAGTGCAAATAAAGGCTAACTAACAGTTTTCAATTTTATTTATAGGCAAGGTGATTTCAACACCTGGGTTTTTAATGCTATATTTAAATTTTCCACAATGATCCTGTTCAATGTACTCTTGAGCATGTAGCAGCTCATCACTATATTTATTCTCAAATTTCTGTGAATTTTCAGTCATTGACTCGCATGTGATGGTAATTTTTATGGCTATTGGGAGCCATGCATCACTTTGGCTTAGTAATTTATTTAGTCTGCCAAATAGTGGTTTGTGGATTTTTATCGAAATGCAATGTGGACTATTGTTGTCTG
>DUAL01000040.1:1081-1337 GCA_012960835.1 Flavobacteriales bacterium
TTATATTTAAGTGGAATAGAGGTATTCTTGATAAGAATATCACATAAATTTTTGAGCTCAACTTTATTATATTGTGAAGAAACTAAACTTGAGGATATTGTTGATATTTCTTCAAGGCGCTTTTCTATTATTTCACTATATTTATTAATTTCTTCAATGTCATTCTCAGATTTAATTTTTGAAAGCGCCATATAAATCGTACCAATATTGCTATTTATCTTTATATTTTGATTGTTATGATTTTTGTTTTTTTTAC
>DUAL01000041.1 GCA_012960835.1 Flavobacteriales bacterium
GGTTTTCAACTAAATGCTCTGATTACAAAAAAGGCAAGCAAGCGGAAGATGTTTGGACTGAATTTGACTTTGAAGAAGGTTGGTTTGCGGGGCTGGGCAGAATACACTTCTCAAATAAACGACATTTATTGGATTTATTTAAGAAGTATGAAATTGTAGACATGACACACAAGACGCTTTCTCAAGAGAGTCAAGGTAATAATTTAAAAATGTCTACTTGGAATTTTGTAGCTAAAAAAAATGAAATCTGTATCGCTAAAAAATAAATAAATTTTTAATTATTGTAAAGGGTAGTAGTGTCAAATAAAAGAGTTGTGGTGGTAGGTTCAGGAATTGCTGGAATAACAGCGGCATACTTTGAGAGTAAAAGAGGGAATACGGTCACTTTAATTGATTCGGATGCAAGGGCGGGTGGACTCTTAAAGAGTGACCTTTTGAATGGGAAGTATTTTGATTACGGAACGCATATATTTTCACAAACAGGAGTCAAGGAGTTAGATGATTTTCTTTTTTCTGGTCTAAATAATAATAATTGCGTAATTACAAATAAGTTAAGTGCTGCTAATTATTTTAATGGTGTAATGAGTTGTAAAAATGGGTATGTCGACACTAGCACTCTTCAAAAAGACGTTTATAAGCAAGGTTGCCAAGATTTTTTAGAAAATAAGGAGTTACCTAGAGGTAAAAACTTAAAGGAAGTGCTTATTCAAAAATTTGGATTAACATTCTACAAGCATATTTATAAGCCGTTAGTTAGAAAGTATATGGGTGTAGATTGTGAGCTATTATCAACCCAAGTTGGTGGTTTTTTTGATATGTCACGCCTCTTAGCATTCGATAAAAAAACAACAAAAGAATTGTGTGAATTTGAAGTTTATAATGAAAAATTGGGCCATCATGACAAAGAAGAGGGTGCTATTAAGTATTACCCTAAAAATGGAGGCGTTGGAAAAATTATAAATCTACTGATAGAGAAATTAAAGCAAAGAAATGTAGATATTATGCTTGCTACAAATATTACAAAAATACAACAAAATAGTGGCATAGTTACTACAGTTCTAGTTGGGAGTAAGAAGATATATTTGGATAAATTAATTTGGACACTTCCAAGCAGCTTTCTCTGTTTTTTATCAGGATTGAATTATAAATCTACGCCGCCTAAATTTAGAAAAACAGGGTTGTATGATTTTATCTTTGAAAGGGCGTTGAATTCAAAAGCGACATACATTAATGTTTATGATTTGAGTATGCTTTCAGGAAGGATTACCTTATATCAAAATTTATCCAAAACAGACAATTACAGCTGCACAGTTGAGGTAATAGCCGATGATACGGT
>DUAL01000042.1 GCA_012960835.1 Flavobacteriales bacterium
TCTGAAAATTTTACCTCAATGGGAGCAAATACTTTCACAATCAAAAACTATGGTATGCACATTCGAATTGGTAAAGATGGAGAAAAACCCAAAAACTATCCACCAATAAAATATAGAGATGCAGAGCATTTTAAAGAAAAATATGATTTTACTTCCAAAGTTTCCATATCATCTTGGGTAGCTGGGGCGGCAACTGTAAAATACAAGAGTTATAAAAGTGACCCCAATATAAGCGTGTGGGGAACAGATGAAAACTACCTTTTTACCTCTGGCTATGAGCTTTCTCAGGGGAGGAACTTTTCCTTGGACGAAATAAATTTTGGTCGGAATGTAATTATTATCGGCAAAGAAGTAAAGAACAAAGTTTTTCCTAATACAACTGCTATGGGCAAAACCATAACAGGAGGAAATTTAAAATTTAAAGTAATTGGTGTATTAAAAGAAAAAGGTTCAGCCATGGGTTTTGGTGGCGATAAAACAGTTCTCATTCCCATTACTTATGCAAGGCAATTTTTCAGCAGGAGCAGTCAATCTTACACCATAAGTGTAATGTGTAATAATGTAGAAGAATTGGATCCCGCCATTGGTGCGGCTATTGCAAAGTTTAGAAGCGTTAGAAAATTAAAGCCCATGCAAGAGGATAATTTCACAATAGTAAAAAGTGATAATTTGGCGAATATGCTCATTGAAAACATTCGCTATGTTACTCTTGCGGCTACCCTTATTGGAATAATTACTTTAATTGGAGCTGCAATAGGGCTTATGAATATTATGCTTGTATCGGTTACTGAAAGAACAAAAGAAATAGGCATCAGAAAGGCAATGGGCGCGACCCCATATTTAATCAGGGATCAGTTTTTAACGGAAGCTATTTTAGTCTGTCAGTTAGGGGGATTAGTAGGAATTATTCTAGGTGTTCTTATAGGGAACTTAACCTCCTCTTTTATTGGTGGCGTTTTTGTAATTCCTTGGCTTTGGATATTTTCCGGAATATCGCTTTGTATTATGGTTGGTATTGTTGCTGGAATATTCCCAGCACTGCAAGCCGCCAAGCTTGATCCTATTGAAGCCCTTAGGTACGAATAAAAAAAGCCCTTTCAATTGAAAGGGCTTTTAATCATTTATTTTAGAATTTAATTATTCGGCAATAACCTCAAAAGGTACTGTTACACTTACACTTCTATGAAGGCGAACTTCTGCCTCATATTTCCCCACTTCTTTAATTGTAATAAGTTTTACAAATCGTTTGTCAATTTCATGGCCAAGTGCTTCTAATGCATCAGTAAACTGAATGGTTGTAACAGAGCCAAAAAGCTTTTGTCCATCTTCCGCTACTTTTGCTTTTACTTTTATATCCAGATTAGAAATTACTTCCGCAATACTATTAGCATCTGCAACTACTTTCTCTTCTTTACCTGATTGTTGTCTTAGTTTTTCTTCCAAAACTTTCACAGCCGAATCGGTAGCAATAACGGCTTTTCCTTTTGGAATTAAAAAATTTCTGGCAAAGCCATTTTTTACCTTTACAACTTCATCTGCAAAGCCCAATTTTTCGATATTTTCTTTTAATATAACTTTCATAGCTCTTATTATTTTAATAAATCGCCAACATAGGGCAATAATGCAATTTGTCGCGCACGCTTTACCGCAACTGATAATCTTCTTTGGAATTTTAAGGATGTTCCTGTAAGTCTTCTTGGAAGAATTTTCCCTTGCTCGTTCAAAAAACGCATCAAAAAGTCAGGGTCTTTATAATCGATATATTTTATTCCCATTTTTTTGAAACGGCAATATTTATCTCTATTTCTTTTGTCGATATCAACCGGTGAAAGATATCTTATCTCAGATTTTGCTTTGTTAAATTTACTCATGATGTAACTTCCTCCTTTTCTTTTTTGTTAGCACTTAATCTCTTTCTTCTTCTATCGGCATATGCTATGGAATATTTGTCCAAGCGAACGGTTAGCCATCTCATGATGCGCTCATCTCTTTTGAATTGAACTTCCAAATCAGCAATAATATCGCCTTCTGCCTCAAATTCTATGAAGTAGTAAAATCCAGTATTTTTCTTTTGGATAGTATACTTCAATTTTTTTAATCCCCAATATTCCTCATTGCCAATTTTGGCTTTGTGGTCTTTCAGGGTTTTTGTAAACTTTTTTACCGTTTCCCTCATCTGCTCATCAGACAAGACGGGATTCATAATGAAAACGGTTTCGTAATTGTTCATTTTTTCCTTTTTTGGTTAATAATAAATTTCGGGCTGCAAATCTAACAAAACTAATTAAATCAGCAAGGAAGTGTTTTGTAATATTTTTTCACCCTTTTTTCGTTAGAAATGTTACTTTTGTTTTTCTTAATTTCGAAATTATTTTTATGGGAGAATTCATTGTATCAGCCAGAAAATATAGACCAACTACTTTTAAGCAGGTAGTAGGGCAATCGGCTATTACAACAACCCTAACCAATGCAATTTCTGAAAATCATTTGGCACAATCTTTCCTTTTTTGTGGGCCAAGAGGAGTGGGCAAAACTACTTGTGCTCGGATTTTAGCCAAAACAATCAATTGCCAAAACATAAACGAAAAAATAGAGCCATGCAATAGTTGTGAGTCCTGTACTTCTTTTAATGAGTCGAACTCTTTTAATATTCATGAGTTGGATGCTGCATCTAATAATTCGGTGGATGATATCCGAAATTTGGTAGATCAAGTTCGCTTTGCTCCGCAAGTTGGCAACTATAACATATATATTATTGATGAGGTGCATATGCTCTCCTCGGCTGCTTTTAATGCTTTCCTTAAAACATTGGAAGAACCGCCAAGCCACGCTATTTTTATTTTAGCGACCACAGAAAAACACAAAATAATTCCTACTATTTTATCTAGATGTCAGATTTTTGATTTTAAGAGAATCAGTACAGACGACATTGTGAGTCATTTAACTTTTGTTGCCGAAAGTGAGAACATATCAGCCGAGCAAGATGCACTACATATTATTGCGCAAAAATCGGATGGCTCATTAAGAGATTCTCTTTCCATCTTTGATAGATTAGCAAGCTTTTCAAAAGGAATAACTTATAAATCAGTAATTGAGAACTTGAATATTTTGGATCATGATTATTATTTCAAAATAACAAATTCTATTTTGGAGCAAGATATTTCCAATGCACTACTTACTTTTAATAAAATTCTAGAAAATGGTTTTGATGGCCATCATTTCATAAACGGACTTGCTTCTCATTTTAGAGATTTGCTTGTATCAAAAGATAAAGAAACGCTTGTACTTTTAGAAAAAGGAAAGGCACTAAAACAGCAATATTTGGAGCAATCAAACAGCTGTGAGCAAACCTTTTTACTGATAGCATTGGATATTTGCAATAAATGTGATGTGCAATATAAAACAAGCAAAAATCAACAACTTTTGGTGGAACTGACTTTAATGAAATTGTGTAGTATTGGTATTGAAGAGTTGAAAAAAAAAACAACTAATAGTATAAAACTTCCAACTTCAAGTCCGAAACAGGAGAAAGTGGTTGCTGATGCCATTACGGAAATAAAAAAAGAGGAGCAAAAAGTAGAAGTGCTAATAGAAAAGCCAAAACAAACGCAAACTAATGGGGTAGAAATTGAGAAACAGGACAGCAAAATATCCCGACTAATTACCATTTCTGATTTACCAGACCCGCTAAAAGAAGAGCAAAGGCAAGAGACAATAAAAGACAAGAAGAAAAATGAATTTAACAATGAGCAATTACAAAAGGTTTGGCAGGAGTATATAAGTATTCAAAAGGAAAAAGGAAAATCTAATTTTGCAACCACACTGGATATGAATTCTCCTGTTTTAAAAGAGGGTAATCAAGTGGAGATTTTGATAAGTAATAAATCGCAAGAAATAGTAATTGAAAAAGAAAAAATAGATTTGCATGAGTATTTAAGAAAAAAATTAGAAAATGATGCTATTGAAGTAATCACAAAAATTCAAGAAAATAATAAGGAAAGAGTACCTTATACAAATAAAGATAAATATGAACAAATGGCAAAAGACAATCCTAATTTGAATACGCTAAGAGAGAAGTTAGGACTCGATTTTGACTTTTAAAAACCAAAAAAATGAATAAAAAAACACTAACCATTATTTTAGTAGCAGTTGTATTAGCACTACTAATTATTAATCAACTAAAAGAGATGAAGAAAATAGAGAACAGATATGAAACCGCTAAAAATGATCCCTTAAATGCAAGAATTTACACCTTGGAGAATGGCTTGAAAGTATATTTAACGGTATATAAAGATGCACCAAGGATTCAAACCAATATTGCTATAAAATCAGGTAGTAAAAACGATCCTGCTGATGCAACTGGATTAGCGCATTATTTGGAGCACATGCTTTTTAAAGGAACAGATGTATATGGAAGTTTAGATTATGAAAAAGAGAAACCTCTTTTGGACAGGATTGAAGCGCTTTATGAAGAGTATCGTTCCATAGCAATGACCGATACCACTAATAGAGAAAGAGTTTGGAATCAAATTGATTCTATTTCAGGGGAAGCAGCAAAATTTGCTATTGCCAATGAATATGATAAAATGCTTGGTGGAATAGGGGCGAAAGGAACGAATGCTTATACTTCCAACGAAAAAACAGTTTATGTAAATGATGTGCCTTCCAACCAAATGGAGAAATGGTTGAAGATTGAAGCAGAACGATTCCGTAATCCTGTGTTGCGACTTTTTCACACCGAATTAGAAACGGTTTATGAAGAGAAAAATAGAGGATTGGATAGTGATGGGAGAAAAATGTTTGAAGCGCTATTAGATGGATTGTTTCCAAATCATCAGTATGGGCAACAAACTACAATTGGTACAATTGCCCATTTGAAAAACCCATCACTAGTGGCAATAAATAAATTTTATTGCGCCAACTATGTGCCAAATAATATGGCAATTTGTCTTTCTGGGGATTTTGATTTTGACGAAACCATCAAATTAATTGATAAATATTTTGGCGGATTTGAAAGAAAAGAGGATTCTATTTTTGAAGTGGCTAAAGAGGATGAAATAGAGGAACCAATAATTAAAGATGTGTATGGGCCTGAGGCTGAAAGATTGTATATTGGTTTTCGTTTCCCCGGAGCAGATTCTGAAACTACAAATAAGCTAGGATTAACAGATATGATTCTTTCAAACAGTACTGCAGGATTGATTGATTTAAATCTGAATCAAGAGCAAAAAATCATAGGAGGAGGTTGTTTCCCTCATGTACTTAAAGATTATTCAATGCACGGATTTTATGGAAGTCCAAAAAAAGATCAAAAATTAGAAGAAGTAAAAGAGTTACTATTAGCTGAAATTGAGAAAGTAAAAAATGGTGATTTCCCGGATTGGTTAATTCCGGCAATTATTAATGATTTTAAATTAGAACAAATCAAGAAATATGAAAGTAATAATGGAAGAGCAGGCGAATTTGTGGAGTCGTTTACCTTAGATCTGCCGTGGGAAGATTTTACTAATGTAATTAATGAGATGGCTAAACTGACAAAGCAAGATATTATAGACTTTGCAAATCAGTATTATAGAAATAATTATGTAGTTGTTTATAAGCATCAAGGAATTGATGAGTCGGTTATGAAGGTTGCAAAACCAAAAATAACTCCTGTTGATGTGAACAGAACTTCTCAATCTGATTTTCTATCTTCAATAATGGATGAAGATGTGGATGAAATAGAGCCAGTTTTCTTGGATTTTGAAACAGATATTCAAAAATCAAATGTAGGTGAAGTAGAGGTTTTGTATAAAGAAAATACCGAAAATGACATCTTCAAATTATACTATATCATTGAAAAAGGAAGCAATGAAAATCCTAAATTTAAAATGGCGACCAATTATCTGCAATATTTAGGGACTGCAGAAATTTCTCCTAATCAAAAAATGGAAGAGTTTTACAAAATTGGTTGTGAGATGAATGTGAGTTGTAATTCCGAGCAAATTAAGATTTCATTAAACGGATTGAATGAGTATTTTGAAAAGGCAGTTACGCTTATGGAAGATGTTTTAGCAAACGTAATTGCAGATGAAGATGCACTTGAAAACATAAAAATGGACATGCTAAAAAAGAGAGCAGATGCAAAATTAAACAAGCAAACAATTCTTTTTAGAGGAATGAACGCTTATGCCAAATATGGAAAAAATTCTTCTTTTACCAATGTGATTTCTGATGAGGAAATTGAAAATACAACTGCTAATGAGTTAGTAGAAATCATTAACTCCTTAACAAAAGATGAGCATAGGATTTTATACTATGGCCCATCTTCCCTTTCAGATTTGATTGTAAAATTAACGGAATTACATTCTAATTCTACCGACTTAAATCCTATTGCTGAGGACAATAGTTTTCCACAGTTGGATATTAATACCAATACCGTTTTTGTAGTAGATTATGACATGAAACAAGCAGAGGTTTTATTTTTGGCAAAAGGCAGTAAACTAAGACTTAATGATTTGCCAATTATTAGTTTTCATAATTCCTATTTTGGTGGCGGAATGAGTTCCATTGTTTTTCAAGAGTTAAGAGAATCCAAAGCATTGGCTTATTCAGTTTATAGCGCTTACACTACACCCAAAGATGCAAAGCATTCGCATTATTCTTTTTCTTATATTGGTACACAAGCCGATAAATTAGGGGAAGCAATGCAAGGCATGATGGATTTACTAAAGCAAATGCCAGAGGCGGAAAGCAATATGGAAAGTGCAAAAGAAGGAGTGATTCAAAGAATTAGGACTGAGCGATTCACAAAATATAGGGTATTAACAGAATACGAAAAATCCCAAAAACTGGGAGTGAATCATGATATCAGAAAAGATGTGTATGAGGCAATTCCTGATTTCACCATTGAGGATTTAACCAATTTCCATAATAGTTATATTAAAAATGATAACTATACCATTATGGTGCTTGGCTCAAAAGAGGATTTGGATTTAAATGTATTAAAGCAATATGGGGAAATAATTCATTTAACATTAGAGGATGTATTTGGCTACTAATTATTAGTTTTGCAGCCGATTTTTAAAAAAATAAAAGAAAAAGAAGAATGAGTAAAATAAAAGTAGATAATCCAATTGTAGAATTGGATGGAGATGAAATGACAAGAATCATTTGGCAGTTTATTAAGGATAAACTCATTTTCCCATATTTGGATTTGGATGTAAAATACTATGATTTGGGGATGGAAAGTAGAGATGAAACGAACGATCAAATTACGATTGATGCAGCTGAGGCCATCAAAAAATACAAGGTAGGAATTAAGTGTGCAACCATCACTCCTGATGAGGGTAGAGTAGAGGAGTTCGGACTTAAAAAGATGTGGCGCTCACCAAACGGAACTATTCGTAATATTGTGGGAGGTACAGTTTTTCGTGAGCCAATTATTTGTAAAAATGTACCAAGATTAGTACCCAACTGGACACATCCAATTTGTATTGGAAGACATGCTTTTGGCGATCAATACAAGGCGACTGATACAGTCATAAAAGGAAAAGGAAAATTAACTATGACCTTTACTCCTGAAAATGGAGAACCAAAAAGTTGGGAGGTATACAATTATGTTGGTGAAGGTGGTGTTGCAATGAGTATGTATAATACGGATGAGTCAATTTTCGGATTTGCACGTTCTTGTTTTAAT
>DUAL01000043.1 GCA_012960835.1 Flavobacteriales bacterium
TAAAAAAGCCTATCGCATAGGATAGGCTTTTATTTAATTGGCTTCTCGAGGTTCTCAAAGCCTCCTTTCTATTGCTTGTCTTTTACCCGTCGTAATTTCCTACTTTATCATTTGATTCCAATGAGTGAATATCACCAATTGAACCGCCAGAAATGGCTTGAAAAGCCCCAGACAAGGAGCTGATACACACAGAAAGTTTTTCGTTGCATTTTTCTCTTTCTTTATTACTTTTAATTTGCATTCTTTTATCTTTACTTAATAGAGCATCTAAAGCTGTAGCGCAATCAACCACTCCTTCCATATACTGTTTGAACTCATTAGAATTTAAATATATGTACATCTCGGCTTGTTTATCTTTTTGGTTTTCGCCAGCCTTTCTAAGTTTATTTTGATCAATTAAGGCATTTCTATAAGCGAGAGTAATGGTTTTATATTCATAAATACTGCAAATATATATTCCATTCACATAGCCTGCTCTTGTCATACCTTTGGGCATAGTTTTAGTTACCAATATTCCTATATCAGCTTTTTTTTCACGCATATCAGTTTTAAATTTTTCTATCCACTGGTTGTTAAATTGTTTGGTGTTCTTGCTTTCATAGTAAATTACACCACAATTTTTCATATCTATTGTGTTTACATATTGAAGACAATCAGCGCCATAATCTCCTTTTTTAATCGGTTCAATTATGTCTGTTCGATATTCGGTTTTAAGATAACTTTCTATAGATAGTTCTTGCGCTTCTCCTTGAATTTGCATTGAGCCTTGATTCGCTTGGCGGTGTGAATCTTCGATACTTTTTTTCAATTGTCGCATTGTCTCTTCGTTCTCTTGCTGCTTATGCTCCTCTCTTTCAGCGGCTTTTTGTTTTTCTAACCTAATAGCTTCAGCCACTCTCAAATCCCCATCTAGTTTGTAATCATTTTCTGCAGTTATATTATTAGTTTTTAATTTAACATTTGTTCTTTTTTCCTCAATAAGTTCCAATCTAACATCATCAGCCTCCTTCATTTCTAATTTAAAATTAGCCTCAAGGTCGCTCTTGATAGTTTTACTAAATAGGGACTTTGCTTCTTTAACCCTAGACTCAATTATTTCTTCCTGTTCCTGATTAGCTTTAATTGCTTTAGCTTCTAAAGTCTGTTCTTTTTCATCGAGTATTTTATTCTTAGCATTAATTTCATTATTTGCTGCTAAAACTTTTTCTTCCCAGGCTGCCGCACGTTCTTTAACCCTAGACTCAATTATTTCTTCCTGTTCCTGATTGGCTTTAATTGCTTTAGCTTCTAAAGTCTGTTCTTTTTCATCGAGTATTTTATTCTTAGC
>DUAL01000044.1:0-5934 GCA_012960835.1 Flavobacteriales bacterium
GGTTATTTGAGTTTCGGTGCGATTGGCCGCTTTAAAAAGTATTTCTTTAATTGCCACAGGGCAGGCATCTGTATCAATCCAAATTTGTGTCTAGTGATTAATTTAGCTTTTTTAAATATTTTTATTGTATTATTTTAAAAATAGACTATATTTTATTATTTTTAGTGTATAATTTTGAAAATAGACAAAAAATATTAAAGAATGAAACTGAAAGATATTGCAAAAATTAAAACTGGCTTGGTGCTTTCTCGTAAGAAAGCAGCATTGTATGAAGTTAGAATCTCCTATAAGCAACTGACGCTCAAATCGTTTTCAAACTCAACAGCAATAAACCTATTTACATTAGATGATTTTTCATCTGCTGATGAAATTAAATCAGACTATTTAACGCAAGAAGGTGATGTTGTTGTTAGACTAAGAGCGCCTAGTACAGCGATATATATTGATAAATCAATGCAGGGTCTGGTAGTTTCATCGTTAATGGTTATGATTAGACTAAACGACCCAAATATCAATAACAAATTCTTAGCTCATTATTTGAATTCAGGCAGTATTCAAAGGATATTCAATATCGCCATTAAAGGTACAGCTATTCCTATGATTGGAACAAGAGATGTTGCAGAGTTGGATGTTAATTTACCATCCCTTGCACAACAAAATAAGACGGTAAAAATTATGAGCTTACTTTACAGAGAGCAAGAAATTTTAAAAGAGCTAAGCATTAAAAAACAGATTTTCACCCAAAATACATTAAACACTATTACTAACCAATTTCAAGAGGAAAAGCTATGAACAAAACTACTAAAGAGACTATTAACAACATCGTTTGGAAAGCTTGCGACACCTTTAGAGGGACGCTCGATGGTACGCAATATAAAGATTATGTGCTAACAATGCTGTTTGTAAAATACTTATCTGATTTTTATCGTGAAAAATTAGAGCAGTTACAAGAAAAGTATAATGGCAATGAGGCAAGAGTTGCAAAGGCCATCAAGCTAGAAAAGTTTATTCTTGATGATAAATGTACTTTTGAATATTTACTCACCAAAAAAGAATCTAGTGAGTTAGGTCAAGAAATCAATAAAGTATTAGAAAAAATTGAGGAAGATAATCCCGAAAAGCTTGAAGGAATTTTTAGAAGTATTGACTTTAACAATGAAAGAAACTTAGGTAATACCAAAGAACGAAATTCAATTTTAAAGCATTTATTAGAAGATTTTTCTGATGAAAGGCTGGATCTTCGTCCGTCCATGCTTGTAGGTAACGATGTCATTGGCGATGCTTATGAGTATCTTATTGCACACTTTGCATCGGATGCAGGTAAAAAAGGTGGTGAGTTTTTTACACCAAGCGGTGTATCAACTTTACTCGCAAAAATAGTTGGTGCTAAAGAGGGTGATAGAATTTATGATCCTGCTTGTGGCTCTGGCTCATTATTGATTAAAGCCGCAAAAGAGGTTGGTAACAATAACTTTGCTCTATTTGGCCAAGAGAAAAATGGTCAAACTCAAACACTCAGCAAAATGAATATGTTTTTGCATGAAATTAACGAGGCAGATATTCGCTGGGGTGACACCCTTAGAAATCCACTACATTTGGATAATAACCATCTCATGAAGTTTGATGTGGTGGTGGCAAACCCACCATTTTCATTAGATAAGTGGGGACGTGATGAGTTAGAAGAAGATTTTTACAAGCGTTTTAATTATGGACTACCACCAAAATCAAAAGGTGATTATGCTTTTGTGTTGCACATGCTATCAAGCCTTAACGCAGAGGGTACGATGGGTGTGGTTTTGCCGCACGGTGTATTGTTTCGTGGCGCTAGTGAGGGCAAAATTAGAAAGCAGATTTTAGATAATAATCTGCTTGATGCAGTCATTGGTTTGCCAGCGAATTTATTTTTTGGAACTACAATTCCTGCCACAATTTTAATTTTCAAGAAAAATAAACAAGATACTGATGTTTTGTTTATTGACGCTAGTAAGGATTTTATTAAGAAGAAAAATCATAATGAACTAGAAGATAGCCATATTGAAAAAATTCTAAATACCTATAAAGATCGTTCAGAAGTGGATAAATACAGCCATTTGGCAACAATAGAAGAAGTAAAAGTAAATGACTACAATCTTAACATTCCCAGATATGTAGATACTTTTGAGGAAAAAGAGCCTGTTAATATTGCCCAAACTAAACAAGATATTGCTAACTTAGAGTTAGAGCTTGCAGATATTAAAAAACAAATGCAAGTTTATTTGTTGGAGCTGGGGTTGTAGGTGAATATTGTGAAAAAAGGCTATAAAAAAACAGCTGTAGAGTTCATTCCTAAAGATTGGAATATAGTAAAAATTGGAGAAATTTTAAAAATAGGCAGTGGAAAAGATTACAAACATCTAGGTAATGGAGATATTCCTGTATTTGGAACAGGGGGAAAAATGCTATCTGTTGATAGTTATCTTTATGATGGTGAAAGTGTTTGTATTGGAAGAAAGGGTACTATCGATAAGCCCTTGCTTTTGAGTGGTAAGTTTTGGACTGTTGATACTTTGTTTTATACACATTCTTTTAATAATGCATTACCTAGATTCATATATTATTCCTTTTTAATGATAAATTGGAAGAAATACAATGAGGCCTCCGGTGTTCCTAGTTTGTCAAAGACTACAATAGAGTCAATCAAAATTTTACTACCTCCAAAATCGGAGCAGAAAAAAATAGCAAATTTTTTGACTACTTGGGATAAAGCCATTGAAAAACAATCCGCTTTAATTAAACAAAAGCAACAACTGAAAAAAGGCTTGATGCAGAAAATATTTTCGCAAGAGATTAGGTTTAAAGATGACGATGGTAATGATTTTCTTGATTGGGAAGAGAAAAAATTGAAGGATATTGGAAAAATAAAAAAAGGCAGTCAGTTAAATAAGAGTGAGCTTACTGAAGTGGGAGAATATCCAGCTATTAACGGTGGAATAAACCCTTCTGGATATACAGATAAATGGAACACAGGGGGGGATACAATAACTGTTAGTGAAGGTGGCAACTCTTGTGGTTATATCAATTTAATCATTTCTAAATTTTGGTCGGGTGGACATTGTTATAGTATTCAAGAGCTAGGCTCTAATGTTTTAAATATGTTCCTATTTCAATATTTGAAATTTAATGAACGCTTGATTATGAGATTAAGAGTTGGCTCAGGATTGCCAAATATCCAAAAAAGCGATATTAATAATTTTAAAGTTAAACTTCCGTCGCTGCTAGAACAAACCAAAATCGCTAACTCACTAACCCTTGCTGATGATGAAATTTCAAAATTAGAGCAAGAGTTAGATGTATTGCAAACTCAAATACAAGGATTAATGCAACAATTATTAACTGGACAAGTGAGAGTTAAAACTTAATTTTTTATGAACATAACGCCAAATACAACCGAAATCCAAATACAAAATAATACCATCGATTTATTAAAAGCAATGGGCTGGCAGTATATTGCTAAAGATGAAATTCAACATTATCGAGATAACACCAATCAGGTAATGTTAAAAGATATATTGCTGGAGCGATTACAAGCTTTAAACAGCTTTGAGTACAAGGGCAATAGCTATCCATTTTCTGCTAAAAATCTTGCTAAAGCCATTAGTAGTATTGATGTGCCACTTAATGAGGGGCTTGGCAATTCTAACCAAAAGATAACTGATCAATTGCTTTTGGGTAATGCTTTTGAAGAGGTGCTAAGTGACGGGGTGAGAAAGAGCTTTAGTATTAATTATATTGATTTTCAGAATGTTGAAAATAATGTGTTTCACTTTACTGAGGAGTTTGTGGTTGATCGCACGATTAAAAACGAGAAGACAAAAACCCGAAGACCTGATTTAGTATTGTTTATCAATGGTATTCCTATTGGCGTGGTGGAGCTTAAAAGATCAAGTATAAATACCTCTCAAGGCATTTCTCAAATGATTAGAAATCAAAGAGAATTAGAAATACCGCAGTTGTTTAAATATGTACAAATTACCTTAGCTGGCAATAACCACGCACCAAAATACGCAACGGTTAATACTTCTAAAAAATTCTACGCTTCATGGAAAGAAGAGAGTGAGCTAGATTTGAGTGGTTTGGTTAAAGATAGAATGGCGAGCGAGCTGGATAAAACCGTGCATTCACTATTTTCAAAAGATCGAATTGTTGAGCTAATCCACTCCTTTATTTTGTTTGATGCTCAAGTGAAGAAGATTACGCGTTATCAGCAGTATTTTGCGATTAAGAGTGCAATGAGTAAGCTTGATAAATTTGACAGCACTGGCAGGCGTGCAGGTGGCTTAATCTGGCATACGCAAGGCAGTGGTAAGTCTTTAACCATGGTGATGCTTGCTAAAGAGATTAAAAGGCTTATTATCAATTCTAAGATTATTGTTGTAACAGATAGAAAAGATTTAGATAAGCAAATTCATGATACTTTTAGAAACAGCGAAATTCACGCTGAAAAAGCAACATCTGGCAGAAATTTGATTGAGCTGTTGCAAAGTGGTGTGAGTGTTATCACCACGCTTATTCACAAGTTTGAAAAAGTCAAAGATGAAGATGTGCGTCTTGACGATGCTAATATTTTTGTATTGGTTGATGAGTCGCATAGAAGCCAAAGCGGTGATATGAGCAGGGCGATGAATAAGGTTTTGGTTAATGGTTGTTATATTGGCTTTACAGGCACGCCACTGATGAAAAAAGAGAAAAACTCTTTTGCAAAATTTGGCGGTGAAATACACCGCTACACGATTGATCAAGCGGTTAAAGATAAGGCTATTTTGCCGTTATTGTATGAAGGTAGATTTGTTGATCAGTGGATTACTGATAAGAAGTCTATGGATAGGCGTTTTGACAAAATATCCAAAAATCTAAGCGATGAACAAAAACTTGATTTAAAAAATAAATGGGCAAGATTTCAGAATGTTGCCAGCTCTGAAATTCGCCTAGAGATGATTGCAGAAGATATTGCTAGTCATTTTAAGAATCAAGTTCAGGGTACTGGGCTTAAAGCAATGCTCGCCACTAGTAGCAAATATGAAGCGATTAAATATCATCAACTGTTTGAAGATTATTATTCGGATATTAAAACCGCCTTTGTTATTTCCAAGCCCGATAGTAGAGAAGGCAATGAAGAGGTTGACGAGCAAGAGGATAACAAGGCTTTTGTTAATGAGCATTGGAATAGGATGATGCAAAAATATGGTGATGAAGATAAGTTTATTACCAAAGTAAAAGATGAGTTTGTTCGGGGCGAAGAGGTTGATCTGTTAATTGTTGTTGATAAATTATTAACAGGCTTTAATGCACCTAGAGCGGGATATTTATATATTGACAAAGAACTCAAAGAGCATAATTTATTGCAAGCTATTGCAAGGATTAACCGATTATACGAAGGTAAAGATTTTGGTTTTATTATTGATTATCGTGGGCTTTTGGGTGATTTGGATAAGGCACTTACCACTTATTCAGGATTGAGTAATTTTGATGAAGATGATATTGCTTCGGCAGTGATTGATATTAAAGAGGAAATTGCTAGAGTCAAAACCCACTATACCAATTTACAAGAACTGTTTTCTGGTGTGGAAAATAAATCAGACCAAGAAAGTTATGAAGTGTATTTGGCAGATGATTCAAGGCGAAAGCAGTTTTATGAATACCTCTCACTCTACGCTAGAGCTTTAAAAACTGCACTATCTTCTGACAAGCTAGATGAGGTTTTTACTGATGATGAAATACGAGATTTTAAGGTAAAAATGCGCTTTTACAGCGAGCTAAGAAAATCGGTAAAAATTCGTTATTTTGAAGTGGTAGATTTTTCTCAGTATGAAAAGCAAATGCAAAAATTAATGGATACATTTATTAGTGCAGGTGACGCTAATCAACTCACTAAAATTGTGAATATTTTTGATGATG
>DUAL01000044.1:5944-7597 GCA_012960835.1 Flavobacteriales bacterium
TTCTGTAATATTTGATGAAGAGGTTGAAAGGTTACAAGGTAATAATGCTAGAGCTGATGCAATTTTGAGTGCTAGTAGTGCATTTGTTAGTGAAAAAATGGATTCAAATCCTGCTTATTATGAAAAGCTATCGCAAAAGATTAAGCAGATTATTAATGATTATCGCAATAAAAGGCTTAGTGAAGAGGAGAAACTGGCAAATGCTAAAGAAGTGCAACAAATTCTCTTAAGTGCTAATGATGAAGTTTCTAGCGCAGAATATCCTGAAAAAATCCAAAAGCACGCTTTTGCTAAAGTAGTTTATGACAATATTGGTGATTATTTTTCAGAATTGCCAAATGGTGATATTATTCAAGTTAATGTCGAATTTTCATTGCAAATTGAAGCTCTTTTTGCTCAATACAGCAAAAGACCAGATTGGCAAAATAGCACTGACATTAAAAATAAAATAAATAGTGAAGTGCAAGATTTACTGTGGAATATTGAAGATGATTTTAATATTTCTTTTGACATTGACAAAATGCTTGAAGTGATTAGAAGTATTAGTATTAATAACAATTTATGAAGCTAACTATCATCAAAAAAGACGTGAAAAATATCAATTTAAGGGTAAAGCCTAATTGTGAAGTTGTGATGAGTGTGCCGATTAAAACAACCGATACACACATTGAATACGTGCTTAACAAGAGAAGTGATTGGATTAAGTCTAAATTGGCTTTTTATAGAAGTAAGCCAATTGCAGCAGTGCAAGAATATGTGAGTGGTGAAAATTGCAGATTTTTAGGTCGTAATTACCGTCTTAAAGTTATTCTAAGTAGCGAGGAGTCGGTTAAGTTAAAAGGCGGATATTTAAATTTATCGGTTAAAGATAAAGATAATTTTAAAAGAAAAGAATATTTGGTTAAGCAGTGGTATCTTCAAAAAGCTGAAAATCATATTAAAAAAGCATTTGATAAATATCAACCAATTGTTAATAAAGAAGTAAAAAATATTAGAATCAGAAAAATGAAAACAAGATGGGGTAGTTGTAACTCTGTAAAGTCTTATATTAACCTAAATTCTGAGTTAATAAAATCTCCTACTCAATGTATAGAATATGTTGTTTTCCATGAGTTAACACATTTGATTTATCCAAACCATGATAAGAGTTTCTATAATTATTTAAGTCTTCATATGCCGAATTGGAAAAAGACTAAGCGAGCTTTAGAGATTGGTTATTAATTAATATTGATCGACTCCATGACTACTGAAAAACACAATTACCTGCAACTAATAAAAGTAAACCAGTGGGCATCAAGGGTATTCATTTATGGCAAGCCTATCACTATTACTATTACTATTCAAGATATATTTATTGAGAATGGTGATGAATTTATTACATTTGTTGATCAAAATAATGAACACAGAACGCTTAAGTCAGATTTAATCGAAGTGCCAACTTTTACAATGGACTAACGTTGGTAAATTAAATCTTCCACTAAATATATAGAATATAGAAGTAAAGGAATAAAAATATGAATGAAATTATTTGTCCAAATTGCAAAAAGGCTTTTAAAGTAGATGAAGCTGGCTTTGCTGATATCCTCAAACAAGTTCGCGATCATCAATTTGAAGAAGAGCTAGCAAATCGACTAGGCATTGCAGAAAAAGAAA
>DUAL01000045.1 GCA_012960835.1 Flavobacteriales bacterium
GACAAAGATGAAGAGTGGGCATGGGAGTGGGAGAAATCTAGTTATTCCTCAGATACAGATAAAGAGACTTATATGCGTGCGATACTGGAATCACCAGAAAAGTTAAAAAGAAAAGAGTGGACGGTTACTCTTACAATTGGTAATAAAGAAAATGAGCACTTATATGATACAAAAGAAGATGCGAAAAAGTTTATTGACGGGTATGGATTTTCTGTAGATTCGGATATTGATGAAGATAACAACAATGTAATTAAATTTAATACCAAAATGGTGGGAAATACGAAAAATAACCGTGTTGCAATATATGGAAAAAAGTTTGAAGAAGATTTTTTCTATGTAGAGGGTGCTGAGAAGTATGAAGGTAATGAAGACTCTGAATGGATCTTTAAACGCAAGTCTATAAAAAGTGAAGATAAGGCAATAAAAATTGCTAATGATTGGGTTAATAAAACTGGCGAGTTTAAATAAAGTTTACTTAATAAATACTATTTAATTGACTAAGAAGACAACAACTCGTCTATCTCCAAAAGCATATGTTGCATTGAGAGAGGTGTATGACTTTTCATTTAAGAAAAGAGCAAAGAAACTGGAGCAAGCCGAAGAGTACAGTTTTTCAATATTACTTTATTGGAATCGAATAGAGATGCTGACTAAGATTCTTAAATACCATCATAAGATTGATAACAGCTACCCTGATAAGCTTAATTTTATTAATAGAAGTTGGAGTATTTTAAAAAATCTATATTTATTAAATAATAAAAAATATCAGTTAATATTTGGTGATGGAAATAAAGCCCAAGATAGTCTTTGGGGTGTTAGAGATCAAATAGTTCATGCAAATCGCATTCTGACAGAGTGCGAATATGAAGTATTTAAAGATGCATCTAAATGGGTGTTTGAACAACTGTTTACTAATATGCCTGAAACACATGATTTGGCGCGAAAGCAATATTTAGAACATAAGAGGGGGTATGACAAAAGAGCAAGATAGTAAAAGTATTCGTGAATTAGGTGTTGATCCTGAAACTGGAAAATCAGTCACAGCTGCATTGGATCGTTATGGCGCTTATGTTTGTATTGGCAATGAGTTAGATAGAGAATTTATGGCGTTAACAGCCAAATATTTTTTTGGTATGATTACATTAGACGAAGCATTAAAACTTTTCAAATTTCCTAGAAATCTTGGACAAACACCTGAGGGGGAGGAGGTTGTTGCAGACGATGGTAATTATGGGCCATCTATTCGTTATGGTGATAAAGAATATATTTCATTATTTAGCCACACTGCTGAAGATATTACACTTGATGAGGCTTT
>DUAL01000046.1 GCA_012960835.1 Flavobacteriales bacterium
ACCAAAGATCATCATCCTTAGTAAAAAATTTTTTAACTTCTTTTGTCATTTTTCACCTTCTAATAAAAATCTTGAATTTTCACATTAATCACAATCCCAATAAAAATAAAAATCAACTTCGTGATTTTCTTTTTTATACATTAATTGCGCATAAACCTCATCGTCTAATAACTGAATATTTTTATCTGAATTTAATGATAATAAATTACGATTTCCCTCATTATAGAAATCTTGCCAAGTTTTCTGAATTACCGATGGGACGCCAAACAAAGAAGTACAATATTCATGCCTTTGGTCTAACAAATCATAAATCATATTTATAATTTTAGATGTATTGTAAGTGAAATCGAATTCATCAACATCGACTCGACTCCATTCATCATTAAATGCTGGCAAGATATCAATATCATCAGTTTGAACGCCTATCATTTTCCAATCACTAACAATCCAACCTCTTAATTCCTCCTCTTCTGTGCCACCCCCAGGACCAAGAAAAGATGGCCATTTAGATTCATAAAAAGTGGCATCTGGACCTTCTTCATTTATTATTGACCTTGGAATTAATACTGTATCAAATTTAATATTATCAGTAAACCATACTTGTAATAAACCATCGCCAAGACTGTCTTTATTAAATTCTTTTACACTTTCTAAATCAATTTGAATGCCTGGGGTGGCATAAACTTCCTTATTATTTTCATCCAAATAAACAGGCCATGGATAAGATTTAGATGTCCAAGGAAAGCATCCAAACATGCTAGCATCCCTCTTAACATTCTTTATATCGGTACACCTCCTCACAATTGGCTCCCAAGCAATTTCTGCTGACTCAATAATGTGCAAAATAGCACTGGGAACATAATCGCACGCACCATCATAATCTTCGGGTAATTTCTGATAAAAATCTTTACGTTTCGCTAATTTTGAAACTAATTTACATAGCTGATTTATTGAGTCAATAGACTCATTAATCTTTCCTGTGATTTTAATTTTGTTAGACTTGCAATAATCCTTATAAAAAGCATTTTTTTTCTTTAGCTCCACGATGGAAGCTTTAATTTTAGCCTTATCTTTTTGGCTCATTCATCTTCTCCGTTCTCATCCACAGGCAATTCTAACAAGGAAACTGTTTGTACCGCATTGCCAGCTATCCCTTTAATTGAACCATACATATAAGTAGTGTTAAGCAACACCTTATCGATTTGCTTTTCTCTTTTCTTCCACATGCTTGCCATTGATCTTTGTTCTTTTTCTAAGTCGGTTTTCATTTGAGTGAAACCCTCTACAATTGCCTCAATCTGCAAACGAA
>DUAL01000047.1 GCA_012960835.1 Flavobacteriales bacterium
GTTTAATTTTCCAGTAATCAAAGTTGCTGCAGATTCTGGTTCCATTTTATTTTGTTCACAATAATATAAAACAGAATCCATATAACCCATTTTAGTATCGTTTACTATGTCTTCTATTTTGAGAAAAAACTCTTTTGCTGAATTTAAGTTTAATGCCATTATTTTATTTCCTTTATTTGATCACAAATCCCGAGTTCTTTTGCTTCCATAGCATCCAACCATATATCTTGTGGTGGAAGAAGATATTTACGAATCTTCTTTTCTGTCAATCCAGTACATTTTTTATAATGCTTCAACATTCTTGTAGTAGTTAAATCAAACTCTTTCTGAGCTGCAAAAAGTTCATGTTCTTTACCATATGTACCCCAAGTAAATTGATGTGATAAAATTGAGGTATTTGGAGTTAAAATTCTTTTTCCAGGACTTCCAGAAATAAAAATTAATAATCCAGCAGAAGCAATCATACCAAGCCCCGTCGTTTTAACTGGAATTGCAGATCCCCTCATTACATCAATAAGAGCAAAAGCCGCAGAAAGATCACCACCTGGAGAACAGATCACCAAATTCAGTTCTTTATGTTTTTTTTCAGTATTTTTAAAATTGGATTCCAATATCCATTCGATTGCTGTCTGAACAGAACCTATCAGAATATCATCCATCAATAAATGGACACCAGCATCAACTAGACCACTAACTTCTTTTTTAGTTTCTTCACTTGCCATAATATAAAATTTATTTAAGATTACCGAACTATATTGTTCTTTTTTCTATAATCATTAATTGCTCCCTTAATAGCATCTTCCGCCAAAACAGAGCAATGAATCTTGACAGGGGGAAGAGAAAGTTCTTCCACGATGTGTGTATTTTGAATTGAATGTGCTTCATCCAATGACTTACCCTTAATCCATTCAGTTGCCAACGAAGAACAAGCTATAGCACTACCACACCCAAATGTTTTAAACTTGGCGTCAACGATCCTATTTTCGTCATCTACTTGGATTTGTAGTTTCATTACATCACCACATTCTGGAGCACCCACAAGACCAGTGCCGACAGACTTACTCCTACTATCCAAACTACCAATATTACGTGGGTTTTCATAATGTTCTATTACCTTTTCTGAATATGCCACTTATTCCTTTTCTTTCAAATTTTCTTATTTGATATGAGTTTTATTAGCCAAACAGTTTTATTTTTATATTTTTTTGTATACACAGTTTTAAAAGTATAATCGGGGTCTGGAAAATATGGTACTCTTAATGCCATCCTAATTTTTGCGTTCCGTCTGCAGGAATATCCTTT
>DUAL01000048.1 GCA_012960835.1 Flavobacteriales bacterium
TTTTGCCCCAAATACTTCAGGTGCAGGTGCATCAGCAGGCGGTGTTGCGTACGGATCAGCATTAGGATCCATCATAAGTTTAACTTCTTTAGTAACAGAAGGTAAATTTTCCATTTTCCCTAAATGTTCAATGTTTGAAAAATAAACATTAGGGATAGACATAACAACATGAAAATGTTTAGAATAAGGCAACTCATTAAGAAAAATAAGCACCAACATTATATGTGTCCACCAACTGATATCATGAAGTAGATGTAAATCCCAATTAGCAAAATAGGAAAGTAACAAATTACTTACAGGAAAGGAGCCATAATAGTCTGCAGGATGAAGTCCAATGTAGCCAATATTCATTGTTAATAGTGAAGTCATCAAAAACACGATAATCACCAAAGCAACAATAGCATCAATTGAGGATGATTTCTTCATTTCTTTTCCAGAAAACCGCTTTATCTTTAAAAACAATCTCCTGAACATAAACATAAGACAAGACACTAAAACTAATACAGCCATAACATCACCAGAAGCAGTTACTAAATTGTAAAAACCACCCAGCACACCAAAGGATCTATCTAAATTAAAAATACCATCTACCATCATCTCTATTGTACCAATAGTAATCACTAAAAAACCCCAATATACTAGTGCGTGTAGAATCCCTGAAACTGGTCGAGCAAATAACTTAGTCTGACCAAAAGCTATTTTAAGTAAGATTATAGTTCTTTTCAAGGGCTGATCAAATCTATTTTTTGATTTCCCTAATCTGATATTTCTTACTATCTTCCAAAGATTATAAGAGAATAACCCTAATGCAAAAAGTAAAATAAAACTAAATATAATTGAACTTTGCATACTTATTCTGCTTTATTTTTTTTTGTAGGATTTTGATTTCCCTCCCAAAACAGAAAAACCAACATATCTCTTGGGGTTTAATTTGATATCTTTTATTAGTGCTTCCAATTCTTTTGAGGATTTTTCTAGATTAAGATACAAATCCTTATCATTGATAAACATACCTAAACTTCCTTCTGAATCACTTATCTTTTTAGAAATTTCATTCAAACTAGCAAGCGTAGTTTTTATATTTGACTTTGCAATATCGTCCGACAATTCAGAAAAATTCTTCAGTATATTTGTTATTTCATCATTATTTGCTTCCAGGTTTTTTATAATACTTGATATTCTCTCATCATTCTGGTCCACAATTTTGTTGACTTTCGTCATGGTTTGCGACATAGTAGTAAAGGTATTATCCAAACTTACCAGACTCTTTGTAAGGCTCTCACGTGCATCCTTGCTTAATACAGAAGTAATCACAGTAACAATAGAATCAATGGAACCAATGAGCTGTTCTGCTTTGTTTTTTAAAGGTAAAATTTGCTTGTTTACTTCCTCTTTTAAGCTTCTATCCATATCAGAGGCAAGGGTATCGCCTTGTTCCGCATTAATATTAGAGTCTCCTAATACCAAAGAAATGCCTTTTGACCCCATTATATCTTCATTTACAATTTTTGATACACTATTGCTAGGAATATTGATATTATCCTCAATACTTAATGCCACCAACAAAGAATAGTTTTTATCTGTAAGTAGACTGATTTTCTTCACCACACCAACTTTAAAGCCATTTACAGTAATACTACTTCCTTCTTGCAACCCTCCAATATTTCCATATAAAGCATATAGGGTTCTGCTACTGTCAAAAAGGTTGCTTCCCTTGAGATAATTAATACCCCAAACTAGCACTACTATGGAGATAACAACCAGCATCCCAATCCTTAATTCTTTCGAAAGTATTTTCATAATTTAATATTATTATTTCTGCAAACTTAACGCTTCTTTTACATTTATGCGAATTCCATCTTTTAAAGCAATTACAAAAGCGCCATTAAAGCCCTTGTTTACCATATTAATTCTTAATTTGTCCGCCTGCTCTTTACTTTTAGTATTTCCAACAAAATATTTATAAGTTTCGTTTACCACTTCTTCTTCTGCTATTATATCTTTAAATCGTTCACTATTTTTCATCTCTTTCAGATAAGTGCCAATTTGCACTTTAAAAATAATAGATGGTTTTTTTGGATTTACTTTTTCTATTACTTCTTTTTTAATCTCAATTTTCTTTTCTTTGTTTTGCTCTTTATTATCAACTTGAATGGATGCCATATCAATACTTTCTTTATAACTTCTGAATGCCCTGAAAATTGCTGATGCCAAGTACACTTTTCCTTGCTTGGAATTTAAATAATCTTCTTCTTTTGGATTGGTAAGAAAGCCAGTTTCAATTAAAATAGATGGCATATTCGCACGACTTATCACATAAAAAGGAGCTTGCTTTACTCCTCTACTTTTCCGGTTTGCTCTGGTTGCAAATTGTTGCTGTACCTCTTCTGCTATTTGCAAACTTTGCCCTAAATAGGTGTTTTGTGTTAAGCTAAAAACAATATAGCTTTCGGGAGAGTTTGGGTCAAATCCCTCATAGTTTTGCTTATAATCATCCTCCAAATAAATAACAGCATTCTCCTTCATAGCAATATCCATATTGGCTTTTAGTTTGCTCATCCCCATCACATATACCCCTGCTCCATAAGCATTTGGGCTTGTCCATGCATCACAATGAATGGAAATAAACAAGTCTGCATTATTATCATTTGCTAATTGTGTTCTCTCATGCAATTCTAAAAATTTATCATTTGTTTTGCGAGTATATATTATCTCAATATCAGGATAAGCTTCTTTTACATAATTGCCAAAAAGTAAAGAAATATCAAGTGCAATATGTTTTTCGGTTTCTTTATACCTTCCAGTTCCCAAATTTCCAGGATCTTTTCCGCCATGCCCTGGGTCAATTACTATTTTTTTTATGCCGTTATTTGCATTTTGAGATTGGCATGGAAAAACTACAATCGTAATTAAAAGAAAAACTACAATTATGCGTTGTAGATTTAGCAAGCGAAAATTATAGATTTTATTTAAGTTTAGCACAATAAACATTTAAGGTATTTGATACACAAAAATAACATTAATAGATTGTATTTGAAAAGCAGATTCCTCATTGTATCTCTTATTTTTTTAACATGCCTTGCTAATAACTCTTTTGGTCAGGAACCGGTTGTTATTACTGACACATTAGAAGTTAAGGACAGTACAAATAAAACATTTATAAATGATGATATTTTGTATGACGCCTCTGATTCCATGCACTTTGATATTGTAAATAAAAAAGTTTTTCTTTATGGGGATGCTTTTATTAAATATGAGAATACAGAAATTAAAGCCGATTTTATTGAAATTGATTGGACAAAAAATCAAATTTTTGCAAAAGGGAGAATTGATTCTTCTAGAAAAATGAGCGGTTACCCTCATTTTAAGGAAGGCACAAAAACCTTTAAGGCAAAAGAAATGACCTATAATTATAAAAGCAAAAAAGGAATAATTAAGGAATTAGTCACCAAAGAAGGAGAAGCTTTTATTCATGGTAAAAAAGTAAAAAAAAGCCGGTCAGAAGTGATGTATTTGAAAAAAGGAGAATACACTACTTGCAATGCAGAGAAACCACACTTTTCAATTCGTGCAAACAGAATAAAAGTTATTCCTGGAAAAAAAATAGTTTCCGGTCCTGCTTATTTAACGGTTTTTAATGTACCAACTCCACTATTTCTTCCTTTTGGATTTTTCCCCAATACTAGCAAAGAGAGTTCTGGAATACTTATTCCTTCTTATGGAGAATCAGCAAATCTAGGGTTCTTTCTAAAAGATGGAGGCTATTATTTTGTATTAAATAAACAAATGGATTTGTCGGTAAAAGGAGATATTTACACCAAAGGAAGCTGGGCAACACGCTCACTTTTGCGCTACAAAAAACGATATAAATATAACGGCAATCTGAATTTGAGCTATGGAAGAATGATAAATAGCGAAAAGGACCTCCCTAATTACAGTTTAAAAAAAGATTTCTTTATCAAATGGACACATAAGCAAGACCCAAAAGCCAATCCTTCTCTACTATTTTCTGCAAATGTAAATGCTGGGAGCAGCACTTACCATAAAAACAATTCCTACAATGCAAACGATTATTTGAGTAATACATTTACTTCAAGTATTAGTTTAAATAAAAAATGGGAAGGAACACCTTTTAATTTATCGACAACTCTAAATCATAATCAGAACACAAATACTAAAATAGTAAACCTCACACTGCCAGCAGTTACTTTTAGTATGAACCGTATTTTCCCATTTAAACGTAAGAAAGTTGGAAAAACAAATTGGTACGACAAAATTGGAGTGAGTTACAGTATGAATACGAAAAATGAAATTTCAATTACGGATTCTCTCCTTTTCAAATCAGATGCTTTATCAAAATATAGAAATGGAATGAAGCACTCCATTCCAATTAGTACATCCGTAAAACTATTGAAGTATTTTACTTTTTCTCCCAGATTTAATCTAACGGAAAGATGGTATTTAACCCAAATTGAGAAAAGTTGGGATGGAAGCTCTATTGTAACCGATACCTTGCACAAATTTACAAGAGCACACGATTATAGTATGTCGGCATCATTGAATACAAAATTGTATGGAATTGCTCAGTTCAAAAAAGGAAAAATTGCGGCATTTCGTCATGTGCTAACGCCAAATATAAGTTTCTCTTATCGTCCTGATTTTAGCAAAGAAAATTTTGGTTATTACAAAACAGTTCAATCTGATACATTAGGAAATACGCAAACCTATTCCGTAATGCAAAACGGAATTTATGGTAGCCCAGGCAGTAGCAAAAGTGGCAATATCAATTTTAGCTTGGGTAATTTGATTGACATGAAAGTTAGAAGTAAAAAAGACACCACTGAAACACTCAAAAAAGTTACACTTTTACAAAGCATGGGGATTTCTTCTTCTTATAACATTTTTGCGGATTCACTCAATCTCTCTACGATAAACTTGAATGCCCGCACAAAACTTTTAGGACTATTGGATGTTACTTTTTCGAGCAGATACGACCCTTATATTATAAATAGTAGTGGTAAAAGAATGAATCAATTTGAAATAAAAAATGGACGATTAGCCCGTTTTACAAATGCCAATGCAGCATTAGGATTGAATATCTCTGAAAGTTTTTTTAATCAAAAAACAGAGGACGAAAAAGAGCAAGAAAAAAAGGAAGATGATTTTTATAAGATTCCTTGGAATTTGAACATGAATTATACCATTGCTTACAATAAAAATAATCAAGCCTCATCAGAGGTTACTCCTACACAATCTTTAAACTTTTCCGGAAATATCAAAATAACACCAAAATGGAAAATTGGCTTCCGTTCTGGTTACGATTTTAAGGAGAAAGAACTTACTTATTCTTCTGTGGATGTTTATAGAGATTTACATTGTTGGGAATTACTTTTCCATTGGATTCCCATAGGATTTCACAAAAGTTACACACTAACTATTCGTGTAAAAGCATCTGTACTTAAAGATTTAAAGTTGGAAAAAAAGAAAGACTGGATTGATATGAATTATTAAGATTTACTATGAAAAAATCCAGTTTTTTATCATCAATAGTCCATGCTGAGTCAAAATAGATTCTGGATGAAATTGCACTCCTTTTAAATCGTATTCCTTGTGTTTGATTGACATTATCATTCCATCTTCATTTTTTGAAGTAACCTCAAAACAGTTAGGCATAGTTTTTTCGTCAATCACCCAGGAATGATAATGCCCTACTTGTATTTGATTAGGAATATTCTTAAAAATTGATTCCTCTTTTGTAAAAATAATTTCGGAAGAAACACCATGCATCACATCCTCCAAATTTTTTAGTTTTGCCCCAAAACATTCCGCAATTGCTTGATGACCCAAACAAACCCCTAAAATACTTTTTGTAGAGAAAAACTGCTTGATAATTTCTTTTAAGTTTTTATGTTCATTAGGTAATCCTGGTCCAGGGGAGAGAATAATTTTATCGTATTGCTCAACTTCTGTCAAGGAGATTTTATCGTTCTTTACTACAAGCACATTGTCTTCAAACTGCTTTACATAATGATACAAATTATGTGTGAAAGAGTCGTGATTATCAAGGATTAGAATTCTCAAGTTTTATTGAAATTTTTGAAGTTCTTCTTCCAAGATAGCAATCGTCTGATCAATCCCCTCTTCAAAAGATATTTGATATTTCCATCCTAGTTTATTGATTTTTGAAACATCCATTAGTTTTCTTGGTGTTCCGTTAGGATAAGTTGTATTGTAATCTATTCTACCTTGAAAACCAATCTTTTGTTTTATGGTTTCTGCTACCTCTTTTATACTTTTTTCTTCCCCAGAACCTACATTTACAAATTGCTTATCAGTGTAATTATTCATTAAAAAAACACAGGCAGAAGCACAATCATCTACATGTAAAAACTCTCTAAGTGGCGAACCATCTCCCCATACCTCAACTTCTGATAGATTATGTTGTTTTGCCTCATAGAACTTCCTTAACAATGCTGGAATAATGTGTGAGTTTTTTAGGTCGTAATTGTCATTTGGCCCATATAAATTAGTTGGCATTGCAGAGATAAAGTTACATCCATATTGATCATGGAAAGTTTCACATAATTTTATTCCTGCAATTTTTGCAATGGCATACGGTTCGTTTGTTGGCTCTAAGAAACCCGATAAAAGTGCATCTTCACTCATGGGTTGTTTTGCAAGTTTCGGGTAAATACATGAGCTACCTAAAAACAATAACTTCTTCACTTTAAACAAATAAGAAGCATGAATGATATTTGCCTCAATCATCAAGTTGTCATATAAAAAATCTGCACGGAAAGTACTATTAGCAAGAATTCCTCCTACTTTTGCTGCTACCAAAAAAACAAAATCTGGCTTTTCTTTTTCAAAAAAATCATGCACAGCATTTTGATTTCTTAAATCTAACTCATTGGAGTTTTTAGTAATTAAATTTTCATAGCCCTCTGATTTTAGTTCTCTTATGATAGCTGAGCCAACCATTCCATTATGCCCAGCAATATAAATTCTATCGGTTTTATTCATTTCTTGACCTTTTAAAAGATTGCTTTACTTTCATCATGGCTTCTAAAATACAAACAAAAATATGGGATGAGGCAACATCCTTTAATTCTATATATTATTATAAGCTTAATTCTTTGATGCCAATATTTCTTCCGCCAGTTCCCTAACTACACCATCGCCGCCTTTCTTTTTTAGATGAATGATATTTGGAATAGCTTTAACTTTTGAAACTGCATTACTCGGACAAGCAGCAATACCAACATTAGATAGTAAATCAAAACAATTTACATCATCACCAATATATGAAACCTCATCTAAAGAAATATTCTCTTTTTCACATAAATCTTTAACTAACTGAAGTTTGTCTTTCAAGCCGTGAAAATCAAAATCTAATCCAAGCTTTTTAGCTCTTCTTCTATTTAGCTCTCTATCTTCAGTAGTTAGAATACCTACTTTTATCCCTTTTTTTTGCAAAAGTTGAA
>DUAL01000049.1 GCA_012960835.1 Flavobacteriales bacterium
TAATAATGGGGTTATTAATAAGAAGTTGATATTGCAATAATGGAATAATTGAAAGGGGTTTTAATTTACATAGTTTTAAATTATAATTCTTATCTTTACCAAGCAGGGTAGAAAAGGACTTTATACTCTTGCTAAAAGATTCTAAAAAGGTGTCCTAATAGGTGCACCTTTAAGAATGAGAAAGGTAAATTACTGATAATAAGCAATATACTGGATAGGTTCATTTCCCGTCCAGACCGCAACTGAAAAGTATAAGCCCTTGTAATTGAATAGATTACAGGGGTTTTTTAAATTCTGTTTAACAGTCTGTTTAACAGTTTTTGATTTTTAGAATTTACCCTAAGCCACATAATAAGACAAAATATTTTTCACTTGATTGATATATCCTCCGCCAAAAAGATTTACATGCACCAAAAGAGGGTATAAATTACAAATTTGAATTCTTTCTTCCCATCCATTTTCAAGCGGATAGCTCTCATTGTACGCAAAATAAAAATTAGAATTAAAACCACCAAAAAGTTTGCTCATTGCAATGTCCATTTCCCGATTTCCATAATATGTTGCAGGATCAATTAATACGGGAGTATCTCCGCCTTTGACTAAAAAATTTCCACTCCACAAATCCCCATGCAAAAGAGCAGTTTTTTCCACTGGGAATATACTTGGAATTTTTTGAAATAATTTATCAAAATCGGATAAAATATTTGCAGTAAAATCCCCTATTGAAAGTTGGGCTTGTAATCTTTTTTGAATAAAAAAATCATCCCAATTTTTATTTTGCTCATTACTTTGTTGTAAGGAGCCGATATAATTATCAAACTCCAATCCAAATTTTGGATGTGTTTGTTGATGCATTAAAGCCAATTTTTGACCAAAATTCTCCCAAAAAGCATTGTCAGGATTAGAAGGAGGAATAAATTCAAGAATCAAAAAATTCTCATCAAAACCAAACACATCAGGAATGCAAATGGTATTTGTATCTTTTAATACTTTCAGCCCACGATATTCCGATTGAAACATATTTGCTTTGGCGTTTGTATTCCATTTTACAAAGAAAAGCCCTTTGTCGGTATTTAGCTTGATTGCATTATTAATACATCCTCCTGTCAATAAAGTAGCCTCAGTAAAAGTAACAGTTGTATTTAAGGCATTGCCAAGTTGTGTAATTAAATTTCTTTTAATTGCAGCCGGAATCATTGCTCAAAAGTAGGGAAATTCCTTTAGATTTGCCTACTGTTTTTTGGGGGTATAGCTCAGTTGGCTAGAGTGCTTGCATGGCATGCAAGAAGTCGTGGGTT
>DUAL01000050.1 GCA_012960835.1 Flavobacteriales bacterium
CGACATCTGCCAATTTTTCTTCATTCGCAGGATTAATTGTTTCAAAATAATTTCCCTTTTTCGATGGAATGAATTTCCCATCAATAAAAAGATCGTTTTTCTTATTAATCTGAATATGATCTGCACTTTCCGGAGCGGGACTGTATGACCAATCTTTTTTCAATTTACTTCCCTTATTGTTAATGCTATTTTACCGACCACAGTGCCTGTTTCACTATGACGATGTGCATTTATTATATCTTCAATTGGATAGACTTTTTCAATAGTAGGTTTCACTATTTTGTTTTCTATCAGAGTAGATAATGATCTCAAATTTTCTGCATCTGGCTTTACCCACAATTTTTTATTTTTTTTACGTAAGATCAAGTTAAAAATTGGTGCCAAAACCAAATTTTGAAAAGAAGGTATTGATGATACGTATTCTCCATTTGATTTAAGTGTATGTTTAGCTTCCTTGAAAGAGGTATTAGCAACAGCATCGAAAAATAGATCATAGGTGTTCTTTTTTGCCAATATGTTTTCTTTATTGTAGTCAATAATACAATCTACTCCAATTGACTTAGCATACGATGCATTTTTTGCACTACAAACTCCAGTTACATGAAAGTTTAGATTTTTCGCTATCTGAACTGCAATATGACCAAGTCCTCCTGAACAACCATTTATTAATACTTTGGCTTCGTCAGGGAGATTAGTAATCTGAAAGAATAATTGATAAATCGTTAAGCCTACCAAGGGCATGGTTGCAGCTTCAATGAAGTTAAGGTTATCTGGCTTTATAGCAATTTGATTCTCTCTAACTTTAATAAACTCTGAATAAGTATTTCCGTTAAACGCGTTTATCATGCCAAAAACTTCATCCCCCCTATTAAAGTTTTTTACGTGCTTCCCCGTATTTTCGACAACGCCAGAATAGTCCGCTCCAAGTTGCCGTGGGAGTTTACTACCTGTTATAAATTTAACATCTCCTCTGCGAACTTTCCAATCTACGGGATTTACAGATGAAGCAATAACTTTTACGAGAATTTCATTATCATCAATCACTGGTTTTTTAATTTCTCTAATTTCCAAGCAATTTGCATCACCATATGCTGTCATAAACACAGCTTTCATCTTATTGTTTAAAGTCATTTTTCATTCCTGTAATCCCTTAATCAATAGAAAAATAATTTGCTGATTGATAAACGCCGGTTGACTGCTTAACGATTTGCATCAAAACATCATTGGCCAGAGAACTGGCGCCGAATCGAAATAAATCTGCATTGAGCCAATCCTGACCCAATGTTTCTTTAATCAT
>DUAL01000051.1:0-735 GCA_012960835.1 Flavobacteriales bacterium
CAATTGCTGTAATACATTTATCAGGCCATATTTTTATTGAATAGTCAATTCCTTTTAATGCCAATTCATATTTTTTAATACGAGTTACAATATCTAATATTTTTTCCTTATGCGACCAAGATGACCGAATAATATCTGGAATATTTTCCACGTTCAAAAGATAGCCTTGGCCTAAAGATCTATCCTCTGATGTCAGTATCGATAAGTTAATTTCATATTTATCTTCAATTTCCAAAGCCTCTAGAATAAACTTTTCGTGGTTAATTTTCACCTTTAACTGTGTTAATACAATATCATTCTTTCTACCAGGAAGCTGTTTATCAACATAACGCTTTACCTGTGAGTCTCTAGCAATAATAACAACCGAAAAGTTATATTTTTTCTCCAATATATTTGCAATAGCACAATACAACCCTTTTTGTTCACTTCCTATAAAAATTGCAAATTTCTTTTTCACTTAAAAACCTCCTAATATTTCTTTACTTTTTCTATTGCAAAGAGGAATCATTCAAATCATCCTTACTGTCAATATCAATACTTTTTTTAATTGGCATTAAATAATACGACGTTTGATCTGTAAAAAAACTATTTAAATCTATGAATAGATTGCTACTAATTATGTATATTGCACCATTTGGCATAAAAACAGAAGGAAGGTCTTGGCGTCTCATAAACGGATACTTATTATTAGAAATACCTTTAAGAAATCCATTCGAATCTTTTATAAAAGCTTTT
>DUAL01000051.1:745-1290 GCA_012960835.1 Flavobacteriales bacterium
AGGCAGATGGCAGGTCCTGAGATCGCATGTGCAGTCCCTCGCCCTTAATAAACGGACGCATAATTCCTTTCTCAATTTCAAAGCACCACATCGGATGCGACTTTGCTTTAGAAATCCCGACCACAGGTCGATGCTTATTGGAAGAAAAAAGCTCAATACCCTGCAAAACACTTTTTCGGCTTCGAAAAGGTGAGGTGGGTTGTAATAAAATAACTATATCAAACTGTTCGCCTACAGATTCTAAATAGTCAATAGCATGCCTCACTACTGACTCTGAAGTTGCAACGTCATTTGCCAAATTGTCTGGCCTCCTAATAATTTCAGCGCCATACTCTGTAGATATATCCAGTATCTCTTTATCTTCAGAGCTAACTACAGTTTTAGTTATATATTTTGAGTTTAGAGATGCATCTATTGTCCATGCTATTAGTGGCTTGCCTGCTAAGTCAATAATATTTTTTCTCGGCAAACCTTTTGATCCTCCACGAGCAGGAATTATAGATAAAATCCTTTTAGTCATCAGTGCCCGTATTAGAGACTGTATG
>DUAL01000052.1 GCA_012960835.1 Flavobacteriales bacterium
GTCCTCTATGCACTGCTGTAACCTGAAGCACTTGGCGGTCATCAATTTCTTCAGCCTGACAAGAAATAGTAACTATTCCCAATATTAGAAAAACCAATAATTTTTTCATCTATTTCCCTTTAATTTTTAGCGTAAAGAACTAAGAAATTTGTATCGTTGCCAATAACTATTTTTTTTATTGTCATTAGCACCTTCAACTGTTTTTGCATCTTATCACGCTGAGAAGGTGTTAAAATAGCTTCTATTTTTTGGCGAACTTCGATTCCCTTTTCAGCCATTTGCGTATGAATTTTATTGTGTTCTTGATTCAATGTCCGGACTTGTTCCGCATCGAAGGTCGGTGCGACTAATGCCTTTTTTAATTTCATCATTGCTTTTTTCATCTTAGCCTTCTTAGCTTTACTTCCCTGCTTAGCTACAACAACGATGCGTGGAATTTGACCCAACTGAACATCAGTCAGTTGTAATTCAGCCTGATACGCCATAACATGTTGACCGTAGCCTTTTTTTGCTTTCATCATGCCTGCCTTCTTGTCCATCATGGATTCCATCGTCAACACTTTGGGTTTAGCACTCGGCTGATGATCTGCAGCTATGGAAACCTGAGTATTAAATGTCAGCAACATTACTATCAAAAATAAAATACCTCTCATAACACCTCCAAATAAAAATTAACTGTTATAGCGCCTTAGAATCGCAAAAAAGAGGGCGTATAATTTACCGTATATGGAAGTAAATAAAATTTAAATCCCATTACCACGCGCCACTTCTATTAACACTAGCGATTATTTATAAGTCCTGAAAATTTATAACACAAGATTTTATGTATTCATTGACCCAAGTCATCTAATGTAAAGAACATAGGGTGTGGAGTTCTAAATCGCTTCTATTGATTTTTCCCTTCAGAACGTTGGGGTGCGGTTTAAGGCGAGTAGCTTTAGAACTGGTTTTATAGCCTGATAATTTCTGTGGGATTCACCCTTAAAAACGTACTAGACCCCGGGGGAGGGCCGCTTAGAATTCGCACTGTCCTATCGGGACGATGGCTTCCTCGCGGTTAGGCCGTTTTCAGATTAAACAGCCCCGAACAGCCCCATAGGACGTGGCTTTACCGCATTAATAGCTAATAAACACAAACGGATTTTATGGTATAATACCCATCACAATCCAAAACATCGGACGACGGTCGGACCCAATCTGATTCTTGAATGATACTAGGAGATTTAGGCACCTTTTTAGGCACCTTTTTAGGCACCTTTTTAGGCACCTTTTTAGGCACCTTTTTAGGC
>DUAL01000053.1 GCA_012960835.1 Flavobacteriales bacterium
AATACGAGTCGATGAATTGTGATGGCGAGTAAAAACAGGATTCCAAAAGAAGGTAGGTAGAGATTGCGTTCGCTCAAGAGGTCAGCTCTCGGGAAAATGCTGTTGGTCGGCGCTAAGGTTATCAAAAACCAGAAGAAGCAAAAAGAAACAAGCATAAGTCTTCTAGGAAAATATAACGCAATTGTTAAAATGATTCCCAGTGCAAATAAGAAGGTAGTAATGAGGAGTGTGTTGGTAGTAAAGAAAGTGTTAGGAAAATCATAATCAAAAGTTAATCCGATCGGGAGTAGGATGAGTCGGGCTCCGTGCCCAATAATTTGAATTTGCTTCAAGCCATATCCGACATCTATTCTTTGCCAAAAATCGACAATCAAATCTTTAAACGACAGAATCTTAAGCACCGCTAAAATTGCGCATAAAAATAATGGTAGATAAAAAAATAGAAGTCGGTTCTTTAGGGGTGCCCAATAATCGTTACGCATAAAACAAACATCATACAAAAGTAGAACGATGGGAAAAGTTAAAGCAGTTTCTTTGCTTAAAATTGACGCTAAAAAACAAATCAGGGTTGAAACGTAAAGCAAAAATCTTGGTAATGGTTTTCGTTCACGGAAACTTCCAAGAATAAAAGACAGTAAGGCGGAGAGATAAAAAAAACTACTCAAGCCAACGGCTCTTGCTGAAATATAATTTACGGTTTCTGAGTGAACTGGATTGATTGAGAAGAGTAGAGTTGTAATGCCTGCAATTGAAAGAGCTTCCTTCTTGTTTAATGAAAGCCCTTTTTTAATGGTGATGAAAGCTATGAAGAAGATAACGATTGAAGTGAAAAAATGAAGAGAAGTGTTGACCAAGTGATAGCCGAATGGATTTAATTGACCTTTTGAGTAATTAAAAATAAGGCTCGAGTAAAATAAATGTCTATATTTAGGAGGATAAAGCTTGCCAAACCAATCATGAGCCCCTTTTTGCACGACTTCAAACTTAATAACGGCTTCATCATCAAAGTTAAAAGGAGCGTGAAATGTAGTTGAATAGAGAAGCGAAAGAATTACGAGTAATAGGACACAAAAAACCACTGCTCGCTTATTCAAATAAATTTCCATGATATTTTTCTTGTTTCTTCTTTTCTAATCGTTTTAAAAGAAGCAGCAAAACCCCAATATTAATAATTACGAAAAGAAAATAGAGGGGTATAAAATTAGGGATTAGGTCAATGTTATATGCGGGTAATAGTGAAGTAAGGTTAAGGTAAAAACAAACAATAAATAGAATAGTAATCGTAT
>DUAL01000054.1 GCA_012960835.1 Flavobacteriales bacterium
ATGAGCATTCAAACTCTAAATAATCAATTAGAATTACGCAATAAAATTTCAGAAAATGGATTTAAAAAATCTCAAACAATAAACTGGGGAAATACAACAAATAAGACACTTAATGCTTATAAAAAAATATTATGAATAGTAAATACGAAAAAGTTAGTTGCCCTACATGTGGCATAGACACAAAGAAAAAGTTGGTACATAAAAGAGATGATGGCATTGGATTTTATAAATGCTTGCAATGCAATATTGAATACGCGTCACCCAGGCTTGTTGAAAAAGAATTGCTAAAGCTTTACGAGGGTGATGATTGGAAAGACTTATCTAAGTACGACGATTGGACTTATGAAAATTGGAAAAATAATAAAGAATTTCATTATTACTTAGTGCAAGAAAATAGCAATCTTGTAAAAAAGTTTTTAAATAAAGGCTCATCTGTTTTGGATGTTGGTTGTGATATTGGATTAACTGTTAAGTCATTAGAAGAAAATGGATATTATTCTGAAGGGGTTGAAATAAGCTCTGTTGGCGCAAAGATTGCCAAAGAAAAAACTGGCATTACAGTCCATAATATGCAATTAGGGGACTATCAGTCAGATATTAAATATGACGGCGTTTTATTACTGGATGTTTTAGAACACCTCTATGACCCAATAAAGGTATTAACTGAATGTGGAGACCGTATGAAACAAGGTGGCTATATATTTATTCATGTACCACATCATGGCGGTATAAGCACTAGGTTTAAAAGATTCTTGCACAAAAAAGGATTAAAAAAAGGATACAAGCACTTTGGATTCCCTGCACATATCTATGCCTTCGACAGAAGAAGCTTAAAAGCTATCCTTACAAAATCAGGGTTTGAAACTGTGCATTATGAGTCATGGCCTAGCTCTATTACCAATGGTAAAGTTAACTTTTTTAACTACATCTTTATTCATATAATAAAAAAATTAGCATTGTCTGATTATATAATTTGTGTCGCAAAAAAGGTATGAATAAAATATCAGTTTCAATCATTACAAAAAATGAAGAATCTAACATTGAGAGATGCTTAGAGTCAATCAAATGGGCAGATGAGGTTATTGTTGTAGATTCTGGGTCAACTGACAAAACACTTGAGATTTGTCAAGCTTATCATTGCAAAATTATTGAGACTGAATGGTTAGGTTTTGGATTGACAAAACAAATTGGTGTTAATGCTGCTTCCAATGATTGGGTTTTATCGATCGATGCTGATGAAGAAGTTACTAGTGAATTAAAAAACAAAATTTTAGTATTGGT
>DUAL01000055.1:0-749 GCA_012960835.1 Flavobacteriales bacterium
CGTGAAAAAATTCTATCAAACACAACTTGAAAATAAAACACCTGTTTCATACTATGAATTCCCTTGTTATATTGAAAAAAATAAAATTATTTGGGTTGGGCAGTTTGCCAGCTTGGAGCTAGCTGAAGCTGGTGATCCTAAAGGATACTCCGTTACTGCTCGTGATATTACAGAAAGAAAACTTGCCAATGATGCTTTAAAAGTAAGTGAAGCCCGCTATAGGAGCTTGATTGAAACTTCGCCCGATGGTATTTCCATCCATGATTTTGAAAATATTTTCTACATAAATAAATCAGGTGCAGATATTATAGGGGAAAAATCTGAAACTCTCATTAATAAACCTTTTCTGCAGTATGTCCATCCACGGGATATCGATAAATTGAAGGATAAAATACTAAAACTAAATAAGGGTGAAAAAGTCAATAGGTTTGAAATGACAGTAGTTAGAAAAAATGGTTCTGAACGAATAATAGAAGTAATAGGGTTCCGTACAACCCATGAGGGTAAACCTGCAATACTGACTTTTTTGCGGGACAGAACAAAAAGAATTAAGGCAGAGAACGAATTGAAGTCCAGCCAATCTAACTTGGCAGAAGCACAAAAGATGAACAAAATGGGAAGTTTTCAATATAACCTGAATAGCGATAAAGTTGTCTGGTCTAAAGCATTATACAATATTTACGGCTTAGACCATAATAAATATATGCCAACAAATAAGAAATTTCTAAATAATATTGTTCATCCTGATG
>DUAL01000055.1:961-1281 GCA_012960835.1 Flavobacteriales bacterium
CAGCTTGAAAAAAGTGAGCATCGGCTGAAAAAATACCAAGTAATAGCGGGGCTTGGAAATTGGGAAGAAAACCATCAAACTGGAGAAATATATTGGTCTTCAGAATTGCGGAAAATATTTGGACTTAATAAAACAAAAAAAATATTACCAAAGCTGTTTTGGAAATATCTACATCCTGATGACTTAGATTGGATGAAAAATAGCTGGCTTCAGGCAGAAAGGGAAATGGAGCCATATAGGGGAATATTTAGAATTAAATTAAAGGATGGCACGATAAAGCATCTCAGCGAACAGGCTGAATTTATACAAGACTCAGGGGG
>DUAL01000056.1 GCA_012960835.1 Flavobacteriales bacterium
GCCGTAATCTGCATCTGCCATTTCGCCTGGCCCGTTTACAATACAACCCATAATTCCAATTTTCACTCCTTTCAAATGGTCTGTTTCTTTTCTGATTTTTGCAGTGGTTTCCTGTAAATCAAAAAGGGTTCTTCCACAAGATGGACAAGAAATATATTCCGTTTTTGAAATTCTTGTTCTGCTAGCTTGTAAAATTCCAAATGCCAAAGAGTTCACAGATTGGTCCGAACCACAATTTTCTGCTACAATAAAAATACCATCTCCTAAACCATCTAAAAGTAGTGCCCCAAAATCAGAACTAGCAGAAAGTTGTAATTGCTCATCCGAGAAATTGTTATAAGCCCTACCAATAATAACTGGAGTTTTTATCTTGTTATTCATCAGCACTGTAAAGAGTTTTCTTTGCTCTGCTAATCCGTTCTTATTATAAGTGTCTATCAGTAAAACGACTGTTTTATCTTTTTTTAGTTTGCTAAAAAGTTCTTCTGACAAATCAGACAAACAAATATAAACTACATTTAGTTTTTCGGAAAATTCCGTATTTTCTAAATACTCACTAACTGTTAAAAAAGGAAATCCTTTCTTGTGAGTTAGCCATTTTTTATAATTGTAAATAACCCCTAAAGTTCCTGGAACTTCAAAGTCCACATCATGATTTCCTACAAAGACGAAATCAGCTGCCATATCAGAAATATGCCACTTATCCAAAGGAACAGAATAATTGTAGCCCAATGCAAAAAAGGAGGCGGGGGTAATTTTTTCTTTTAGGCAAAAATCTGCCATCACAATGGGAACATTCTTGTTTCCAATATTCAACACCTCAACAGTTTCTCTTTTTACATAATCGAATGCATGCAAAGGATTTTTTGTTATTTCTTCAATTTTATCATGGGCTTCAATCCCTTCAAAATGAGTAAGTAAATTTTTAGCAACTGGCATTTCAAATTCAGGGGCTTCCGTAAGTGAAACTCGAATGGTATCCCCTAGCCCATCTGCTAAAAGCGTTCCAATTCCTACTGCCGATTTTATCCGCCCATCTTCTCCTTCTCCAGCTTCTGTAACGCCCAAATGAAGCGGATAATTCATACCCTCTTTTATCATTTCATTTACCAAAAGGCGATAGGCCTGCACCATTACTCTGGTGTTAGATGCCTTCATGGAAAGAATAATTTCATGATAATCCTCATCCCTGCAAATACGTAAAAATTCCATGGCTGATTCTACCATTCCTTTTGGCGTATCACCATAACGAGATAAAATCCTATCGGAAAGGGAACC
>DUAL01000057.1 GCA_012960835.1 Flavobacteriales bacterium
CCTTTGTGTTAGTGCCAAGAATGGCGGTGGATATTTTACCTCAATTCAAAAAATCGGCCATGCAAATTCTGACGCTTTACCCAGGAATGCCTGCTGAGGTTGTGGAAAAGGATATTACTAGTAGAATGGAAAGATGGACAGGGCAATCCAATGGAATTTTAAAGCAAGAGTCCAAAAGTTTGATGGGAGTAAGTTTGGTTACGAACTACTATCAAGAAGATGTAACCGCAGCTGAGGCCATGGCGAACACATCTTCATATGCCATGTCGGATATGTATTATCAGCCGCCTGGAACCTTGCCGCCAATGGTGCAACCTTTTGACCCAACAGCATCTAAACCCCTTATGCTTTTAACGGTCAGTTCCGATATCAGAAACGGAAAGGAACTGTATGGATTGGCCTATTATTCCCTAAGGCAAATGCTAAGTGGAGTGAAAGGAATTATTTGTCCGGCTGCATTTGGAGGATCGAAAAGAAGAATTTATATTTATGTAAATCCAGCAAAAATTGAGGCTTTAGGTATTTCACAAACCGAGATTTCTGAGGCAATTCTGAAAAATACGACCATGATTCCTTCTGGAATTGCAGAAATTGGGAATTACCCACCGAAATGGAATTCCTATTTACATTAAAGATATTGGAGTGGCTTCTGATGCTTCTGCTATACAAACCAATATTGTGCGTATTGACGGAAAAGAACAGGTGTATTTACCCGTTTTCAAACGGCAAGGCGCCAATACCATTGCTGCTGTGGAGGCGGTAAAAAAAGCATTACCACAATTAAAAGATCGTATGCCTGAGGATGTGAATTTGAATGTGATTTTTGATCAATCTTCCTATGTAAAAAGTGCGATTTCCTCCTTGGTTTTTTCAGGGATTAGTGGATTGATTTTGGTGATTTTGGTATTGCTGCTGTTTTTAGGAAACTACCGTTCAGCACTTATTGTTTCTCTTTCTTTACCACTTTCTATTATGACGGCCTTTATAGTTTTGTCCATTACTGGTCAAGCCATTAATAGTATTACTCTTGGCGGAATTGCTTTGGTTTTAGGACTTTTGGTAGATAATTCTATTGTTGTTTTGGAAAATATTGATAGGCATTTACAGATGGGAAAAAATGCAACAAAGGCCGCTTTAGATGCTGCTTTGGAGGTTGCAACCCCTGTATTGGCTTCTACTTTAGTGATAATAGTTGTATTTATTCCAACCCTATTTTTAACAGGAATTGCCAAAGATTTATTTTCGCCATTGGCCATTACTGTGGCTGGCGCCATGTTGGGTTCTTATATTTTTTCTCTTACTTTAATTCCTATTACTGCTGCAAATTTGTTTAAAAACAAATTACCTAGCACTGCTGAAAAAGAAAAAACAGGATTCAGAAAAACAGTGGAAAAATGGCGAATTGCTTATCAAGAAAGTTTAGAAAAAGCATTGCAGAAAAAGAAATCTTATTTGGCGTTTACACTTGGCTTATTCTTCTTATCGCTTCTTGGTTTTGTTAATTTGGGCTATGAATTATTCCCAAAAACGGATGTAGGGCAGATGGAAATCTTGGTAAGAAAAGAATCCGGAACACCACTTAGAACAACTGAAAAAACAATCGCCAAAATGGAAGGCATACTCAAAGAAGTAATGGGAGATGACCTTTCTCAGACCGTTTCCAATATTGGAGTTTTTTATGATTTACCGGCTGCTTATACGCCAAATTCAGGAACACAAGACGCATTTATTAAAGCACAATTAATAGAGGGGCACGAAAAAGCTACTGATAGTTATGTGCCTATTTTAAGAGAGCGTTTCCACAATGAATTTCCTGGGGTTGAGGTGAGTTTTAATACTGGAGGATTGATTACTGCTGCTCTGAATGAAGGGAAATCCTCTCCAATTGATGTGCAAGTAAAAGGAAATAAATTGGAAGTACTGCGCGCCTTAGCAGAACGCTTACGAGATACCATAAATGCAATACCAACAACTCGGGATGTTCGCATCTTGCAAAGGATTGATCAGCCTACTAAAGAGATGGATATTGATAGGGTAAAAGCAGCAGAATTAGGAGTAGAACCTGTGGATGCTATTAAGAATTTAGTGTCAGCATTAAACTCTTCAACCACTTTTAACAAGGCCTTTTGGATTGATGAAAATAATGGAAATCACTATTATGTGGGCGTAACTTATCCGGAGAGTGAAATCAATAAAGAGCATACTTTGGAGAATGTAATTGCCACTTCCAAATTTGGAAATCCTGTACCGTATAAATTATTTTCTCGAATCAGTGAAACCACTCAACCAGTGGAAATTAATCATCATAATTTAACGCGGGAATTTAATGTGTATGCTAATGTAGAAGGATCAGATATTGGTAGTGTTTCTGATGATATTGCATTAAGAATTAAAGAGTTCCGAAAAACTTTACCCAAAGGGTATGAAGTTAATTTTGAGGGGGAAGTTGCTGTAATGAAAAGATCATTTTCCAATTTAGGATTGGGATTAATCTTGGCTGTTTTGTTTGCTTTCCTCATTATCACACCACTTTTTAAATCCTTCCGTCAGCCGCTAATTATCATTTTAGCATTTCCATTAGGGCTTATTGGAATTGTCGCTTTAATGATGATAACCGGTACTAATTTGAGCATACAATCAATTATGGGAATCATCATGATGGTTGGGATTTCTGTTTCTTACGGGAATATTTTGATTGATAGAATAAACAACCTAATTAAAGAGGGAATGCAAAAAACAGATGCCATAATAAATGGTGCTTCTGACAGATTCCGACCAGTATTAATGACAGCAGCAACTACAGTGTTTGCTTTGTTACCAACTGCTATAGGAATTGGAGAATCAGGGGGGGCAAATGTACCACTAGCCATTGCAGTAATTGGCGGAACAATAACCGCAACTTTACTTACTTTATACATTATCCCAATATTATATTTAATGATCGCAAAAACCCAACATAATGAAAACTAAAATTTTTATAACGCTACTCACTTTCCTATTGCTTTCTTGTTCTGATAGCGAAAATCAGCAAAGTGAAAAAACAATTCAGAATGAAAAAAATCCGAATGTAAAAGTGGTAAATCCTCAGCAAAGAAGTTTTACTTCCACTTTGCATATTATTGGAAATGCCCTACCTAACAAACAGGTAAATATTCATGCAATGGAAGGAGGATTTTTATCTGATTTGAAAAAAGACATTGGCGATAAAGTGCAAAAAGGAGATGTATTAGCCGTTCTGAATAATCCAGAACTTACTAGAGAATTGGAAATAAATAAAGTGGCAAAACAAGTGGCTGAGGCCAATTATTTACGCTTTAAAAAAGTGATTGCAAAAACTCCTGAACTGACTACTTTGCAAGAATTTGAAAAAGTAGAGGCCACTTATTTAATGGCCAATGCTAAATACAAAGCCACTGCCAACAGGGATAGTTTATTGACTATTCGTGCACCATTTAGTGGAGTGATTACTACAAGAAATGTGGAATTGGGCGCACTTATTCAAAGCGGGATAAATAGTAGCAATGCTACTGCTCTTTTCGAGATTATGGATATGAAAATTATTCGTTTAACTATTGCACTCCCAGAAACAGAAGTAGATAATATCAGCAAAGGAATGCAAGCAGAAATTTCTTTTACTGAACTTCCAGGCGAGCAATTTTCAGCCCAAGTTTCTCGCATGGCAAATGCTATTGACAATCGGACTAAAACCATGCAAGTTCAGTTAGATATTCCTAACCGTAACGGAAAAATAAAAGCAGGAATGTATGCCAATGTTGCAATTCAGTTGCAATCCACTGGCGATAAAATATCCCTACCCAATGAGGTATTGATTGCAATAAAAAGTGAGTTTTTTATATTGCAAGTAAAAGATGGAATTGTAAAAAGAACACTTATCAAAAAAGGGTTGAGTAATACTCAATTTTTTGAAGTGCTCAGCAATGAAATTACTGAAAATTCAAAAATAATTATTGAAGGTAAAGCAATGGTAAAAGCAGGGATGCAAGTAAAAGCAGTTAACTAATGAAGAAGTTATTTTTTATAGGATTCTTATGCAGCGTGTTTGCTGTTCATGCGCAAGATACTTTGGTGTTATCGCATAATAAAATGCTGCAAATGACCTTGAATCAGAATTTACAAATTCGGAGCAATGAACTTAAATTCAAATTAGCCAAAGCATCTTTTTACAAAAATATTGGCAAGGCATTGCCGACATTAGGAATGGGAATGAATCGCTATGAACTCAGTGGTTTCACCCAAAGCACCACAGGGGAATTTGTAGATGTAAATAAAAATAATGAGTGGAGCGGAAAAAGTTACCGATTAAGTTGGGATTTGAGCGAATTGCTCTTTAATTCAGTTGCTGAAAAGCAAGGGGTAAAAGCCGCTTTTTACAATAAAGAGACTGGTAATATTGATGAAAAAATTAAGGTTTTCAGCAATTATTATCGTTTGCTAGCAAGTGAAGAGAAGGAAAAAGCAATTGCTTCATTTGTTAGAAAAAACACAGAAATTGTCGCTCAATTAAGGTTGCAAGTTTCGGCTGGTTTGCGTTTGCAATCCGAACTGTTATTGGCGCAATCCAATTTGAATAATTTGAAAATAAAGTTGCTCCAACAGCAGCAAATTACTACTGAATTATCTCAGCAATTATTATCAACCCTTAATGTAGAGGGTAATTATATTTTGAAAACAGATTGCGATTTTTATGCCAATAACACAACCACTATAAACGATTTTAATTTGGAAGAAAAACTAAATAATCGTTTTGAGTTGCAACAATTAAATAGTGAAGTTTCTGCAATGAAATGGAAAAAAAATAAGGAGTTGTATGGTTTGCTGTTACCTCAGATTTCTTTCGGAATGAATGATGGATTGTTGGGACCTATTAATCAAGATGCTTTGGGAAATCAAAACATTATGACTACTTCTGTGCAGTGGAGTATTCCATTGGGTAATATTTTTCCTAAACTCAAGATGCTTGAAAAATCACAATTGGAAAATGATTTAAGAGCAGAGATGCATGCGCTTCTTTCCGCATTTAATTCTGCAAATCAGCAATATGAATTGGCTAAGCAATCGGTTGATTATGCCAAATTGGCTTATGAGCAATCCCTGGAAAGACAACAATTAGGAACGGCCTCTCAATTGGAGCTGTTTCATGCAGAGAAAGAATATTTGAATGTGAAACTTATTTACATTGATGCCATTGCTTATAAGCAAGAAATAATACACAAAAAAATGGCTTCTTTTAGTGAAAAAGTGATGCAATAAAAGAAGGAGGCAATTGCCTCCTTACCTATTGTATGTTTTGTCGTTTAAAAATCCAATTGAATCCTCATCATTACTGCATTTTCAGTTGTGACTTCTCCTGCTCCATCCGTTAATTCGCCCATTACATAATTCAGCATCACTCTTGTGTTTGGATTCAAATACCAATTAAGACCAATGGTGAAATCTTCTAATGAGCCATCTTCTTGCATGTCAATGGCTGAGAATCGTGCAGCAACTTCCAATGCTCCCCAACCATTTTCACCATAATTGTTCTTTGGTTTTACTCTTCCAAATCCTGTCAATGAACTTTTATAAGACCTGCTTTCCCCAGTAAGGAAATAAGAAAGCTGTCCATAATAAGATATTATCTCATGAGCAAAGGGTGCGTTACCCTGTCCATTCTCGGTATTAACGGTTGTTTGTACTACTTCCCCTTGCAGAGATAAAGAGCTATTCACATAAGCCATTTCCCCAGCAATAATATTCACATCTTTTACTTGGTTTGTAAATTCAACAGACAGCAATTCGCTTCCCATATGATTTTCTGCTCTTGACGAAAACCCATAATCATTATCAGAATTTTTTCGGATGCTGTTTGAAATACCCAAATGTAATAATTTGTCTCCATCACTCATTGCCAAATAAGTAATTCTGGATGTTATATTTACATTATTTGTAGCCGATTTATCATTTCCAAAAGCATCACTATTTCTAAAAACTCCAGATTGAATAGATAATTTATCACCAAAAGTAGTGTGGTACATTGCACCTGTATTTCTCTCAGGAGCAAAGGCAATAGGCAAGCCTCTTTCCATAAAGGTTATGTATTTACTAGAATTAAGGACTTCCAATCTAAGTGGTTCTTTAAAGTGTCCTACTCTCAAATTTCCTTTAATTGGTAATTTGTTTAACTCAATAAAAACATCTTTAAAGGCAATTTTCCCTCCAGCAAACTCCAATTGCAATTTGTAGTTTATATTGCTATACATTGTGCCTGAACTAAAAAAGCGCACTCTTCTAAATTCTTGCCCAGTATTGTCCATTTCCTCAGCCCCCCAAACAGCCATATCGTACATGATTCTTCCTCCAAATTTTATCTCTTTATCAGAGTTCTGTGCATTTAAGTAAGTTGCTGAAGACATTACAACGATTACTATAAAAATTAATTTTCTCATTTTTTTATTTATCTCCAACAATTGCTTCTGTTATATTGAAAATATGGTCACCTACTTTTTCCAATGAATGGATAAGATTATGGTAAATCATTCCTGTTTGAATTTTCATTTCTCCTTTCTCAATTTTTTGTAAATATGATTTTCTTAATTTATTTCTCATATTATTGATATTAATTTCAGCATTATTAGCTTCTGTTAATGTTACTTGAGAATATTCTGAGCGTAAGTTATTATTCATAATATCTAAAGCTTTCTGAACTTCACTCAACATATTTTCAATACTTTTACTTGATTCAACAGTAAAGTCTTCTTTTTCTCTCCTTTTGCTTTCAATTGAAATTGACATTTGATAACAGATGTCACCAATTCGTTCCATATCGTTAATAATAGATATCATAGATCTTACTTTTAAAGAAGCGGAATCACTCATTTCTCCTTGAGATGCTTTTGCTAAATAATCTGCAATTTCTACCTCCATTTTATCAGTGATATCCTCATATTTCTTGATTCTTTCCATTAACTTATTAAACTTCTTGTTATCGGTTTCTTGTATTAATTCCGGAATCATATTGTGTAATCTGCTAGTAATTTCGCCAAACTTTATTACTTCTTTTTGAGCTTCTAATACCGAAAGTTCTGAAGTTTGCATAAGTCCTCCTCCAATATGCTCTAAGTGGAATTCTTCATCTGTTTCTCCTTTAGATGGCTGCATTCGAATAACCGTTCTTGATATTAACGGAACAAACCAAACCAAAAGAAGTACATTTAAAATATTAAAAGTAGTATGAAATATAGAAAGACCTATTGGTACTGCTATAGATTCACCTACGCTACTAACTGGAGATAA
>DUAL01000058.1:0-661 GCA_012960835.1 Flavobacteriales bacterium
TTTAGCGTCCTTTAAACCATCAATTATTACTGGATTTTTCTTTGGTGCGAAAATATAAGTTAAGAAATATGTACCAACCCTTAATAATATAACAAATACTATTATTACCATTATTAATAGGCAGGGTGTTTATTGTAAAGAGCGACTCAAGGTCGCCTTTTTTATCATTTAAGAGTAAATAGGAATCATAGCGTTTGTTGTACTTATATATCCAATTTGCCATTTCGTCTGGAGTGGTATCACTAGTGACGTGATATCCATAAGCTTCGCGAGTCTTTACTCCTTCCTTATTCCAATGTATATTTTTTGCTTGTCTTGGATTTTCCTGGTTAAAATAACTTTCCATGAATTTCGTTCCGTCTTCGCGCCAATGCCCCTTTTTTATATATATATTTTTAAGATCATTCACATCTTTAATGATCTTAGCATCTTTACCTTCCACTAGCTCATCTTTAATCTGGAGTTGTCCATTTTCATACCATTGTCTTCTGGGTCCAGCCTCTAGGCTTTTTGCAGATTCATAACGCTTAACTCCATTTTCATACCAAGTTTCACTTTTACCTTCTAATAGCATAGAGTCAGCCCGATGACCCTCATACCCATTTATCCAATAATGTTTATGCCTTATTTTTCCACTTTTAAACCACGTAATTTCAAGACC
>DUAL01000058.1:755-1262 GCA_012960835.1 Flavobacteriales bacterium
GATTGCCATCTAAATACTGTTTAGGATCATCAGGACCAAAAAAACTTGATTTTTTGGATAATTGATCGTAATTAACGACAATTTGATTATTTTCGCTGTTTAATTCACCAAACTCATCTTTATTTATAGCATTCTCAAAAACTTCTTCTTCAGCATAGTCATCCGTATCATCAGTTTCGTCTGATTTTTTGAAAAAACCTCCTAAACCATCCAAAACATCATCGGATTCTGCATTACTTTTGGAGTCGGAATTATCCTGAGCCTTATCGATCTCATTAGTAATATCAGCAGCCACATCGGTAACGAGAGAGTCTAAATCCCCATTCTGTAGATTATCTACAAGGTTGTCAAAAAACCCTGCTATAACGCTGGTGTGTATTGTTGATGCAGCAATAGCCGCTAAAATTATTTTTTTGTTCATATTTTTTTTATTTTGTTAGATGTCACCAAATAAGTCATTCATAAAGTCATAGTCGTCTTTGATAATAACTTAACCTTCTTTCTTTT
>DUAL01000059.1 GCA_012960835.1 Flavobacteriales bacterium
CTGCTGAGGGTTTAATTACTTATGTGAAGGATAGACCAGGTCATGACAAACGCTACGCTATTGATGCTAATAAACTTAAGAATGAGTTAGGGTGGGAGCCATCATTACAATTTGAAGAAGGATTGGCCAAAACAATTGCATGGTATTTATCTAATGAAAAGTGGATGGACAATATCACTTCTGGTGATTATCAAAAATATTACGAGCAACAATATAGTTAAAACACATAAAATATGTTAACATGGTTTTCAAAAAAGGAGGAGGAATTAGAACCTCTTGATTTTTCAATACTGAAAACTGATATTCATTCTCATTTTATTCCAGGTATTGATGATGGATCTCCTGATATGGACACCACTATAAGCCTGATAAAAGAAATGCAACAGTTGGGTTTTAAAAAAGTAATTACCAGCCCACATGTGATGAGTGATTTTTATCAAAACACGTCTGAAACTATTTTATCTGGCCTAAATAAAGTGAGGTCGGAGTTAAAAGCTCAAGCTATCTCTATTGAGATTGAAGCAGCTGCAGAATATTATATTGATTTTGAATTTGAACAAAGAATTGGAAAAGAAAAATTCTTAACATTTGGCGGTAATTATATATTAGTTGAGCTTTCGTTTATTGAGGAACCCAGAAATTTATTTGATATCATTTTTAAACTACAATTAGAAGGATATAAAGTAGTACTTGCTCATCCTGAAAGGTATGCATACCACAGAATGGAAGATTATAATGAACTAAAAAATAGAGGAGTATTATTGCAAATTAATTTACTTTCATTAATTGGATATTATTCACCACAGGTTCAGAAAAAAACAGAGAAACTCATTGAAGAAAATTTAGTAAGTTTTGTAGGCACTGACTGCCATAATATGCATCATGCACAGCTATATGAAAAATGCCAGACTAAAAAATCTTGGCATGATTTAGTAAAAAGTAAAATGCTATTAAATCACACTTTATAAATAGCACTTTCAGTAAGGGTTTGCCTGTCTACTTTCTTAAATAAGCCCTGTAATACTTTACCAGGCCCCATTTCAGTTACTGATGATAATCCGTCAGCAAGCATTGCCTGCATAGTTTGAGTCCACATTACTGAAGCAGTAAGTTGTTTTTTAAGATTTTCTTTTATTTCACCTGAATTTGTAGTTGGAGATGCAGTCACATTCTGATAAATAGGACAGACTCCCGTATTAAACTCTGTGCTGTCAATTGCAGACTCTAATTCTGCTCTTGCTGGCTCCATAAGCGGAGAGTGAAACGCACCACCAACCGGAAGTTTAAGTGCTTTTCTGGCACCTGCTTCTGTTAATTTTTCGCAAGCAATATCTATTCCTTTATTGCTACCAGAAATCACTAATTGCCCTGGGCAATTGTAATTTGCAGGCACAACTATATCATCAATTTCAGAACAAATTTGCTCAACAACTTCATTTCCAAGACCTATTACAGCAGCCATAGTTGATGGGTTTTGTTCACAAGCTTTTTGCATTGCTATTGCTCTTTTGGATACTAATTTAAGCCCATCTTCAAAAGATAAATAGCCTGTAGCAACTAATGCTGAAAATTCTCCAAGCGAATGACCAGCAACCATCTCTGGCTTAAAAGAGTCGCCTAATACTTTTGCTAAAATTACGGAATGCAAAAAGATAGCAGGTTGCGTTACTTTTGTTTGTTTTAAGCTTTCGAAATTTTCTCCAAACATAATGTCTGTAATAGAGAATCCTAAAATTTCATTTGCTTTTTCAAACAGCTCTTTTGCAGTTTCAGAGTTATCATAAAGGTCTTTTCCCATTCCAGGAAATTGAGCGCCTTGCCCAGGAAACACAAATGCTTTCATAGGTTTATTTTATCAAATTCATAAATTCAGAACGCGTTTTCTCATCTTTTAAAAAAGTGCCTGAAAAAGCAGATGTTGTTGTAGAGGAATGTTGTTTTTGCACCCCTCTCATTTGCATGCAAAGGTGTTGTGCTTCAATTACGACAGCAACTCCTTTAGGGTTAAGCGTGTCTTGTAAGCAATCTTTTATCTCATCTGTTAATCGCTCTTGCACTTGCAATCTTCTGGCAAAAACATCAACAATTCTTGGTATTTTACTAAGCCCTACTATGTGTCCGTTTGGAATATATGCAATGTGTGCTTTGCCAAAAAAAGGCAACATATGATGTTCGCAAAGAGAGTAGATCTCAATGTCTTTCACTAAAACCATTTGGCTATACTCTTCAGCAAACATGGCTGATTGTATAATTTTAGTAGGATCTTGCTTATAGCCATCAGTTAAGAATTCCATTGATTTTGCTACACGTTCAGGAGTTTTTAATAGACCTTCTCTCTCTGAGTTTTCACCTATTTCAGATAAAACTGATTTAATGCTATTGGCTAGATTTTTATTGTAAGAGTTGCTCATTATTTTATTAAATAGACCGCAAATATACTACCTTTTCTTTTGATATATTTGCCAAATGAAGATACTATTAATAGCTGCTACTTCAGATGAAATCATAAAAGAATGTTTTTCGAAATCTGAAATTTTAATTTCAGGAGTTGGAATGGTAAATACTACTTACGCATTAACTAAACATTTAAGAGAGAACTCTTATGATTTAGTAGTTAATATGGGGGTTGCTGGCTGTTTTAATTCTGCTATAAAAATTGGTGATGTAGTTGAAGTTGTAGAAGACCATTTTTCGGAAATTGGTTTTGAAAATGGAGAAGAGTTTGAAAATTTTTCTGATTTTGAAATAACTAGTACTTTTAAAGTAGAAGGCAAAACCAATTTGCAAAAGGTAAAAGGAATTACGGTAAATACCGTTCATGGAAATGAGGATTCTATTGCTAGAATAATAAGCAGATTAAACCCAGATGTGGAAAGTATGGAGGGGGCGGCTATTTTTAAAGTCTGCAAGGAATTTGCTGTTCCTTGCATGCAGATAAGAGCCATTTCGAATAAAGTGGAAAAGCGGAATAGAGAAAATTGGAATATGCCATTAGCGATTCAAAACTTGAATACTACTGTTCAGCAAATAATTGTTGCACTATGAAACTGACTTTAGGTTTTTCTCCTTGTCCAAATGACACTTTTATTTTTGATGCCATGGTGCATCATAAAATTGACACTGAAGGCTTGGATTTTGAAGTGATTTTTGGGGATGTAGAACAATTAAATAAATGGGCGTTTCAAGGAAAATTGGATATTACAAAACTTTCGTTTAATGCTTTTACTCATTGTGTAAACGATTATGCACTTTTGGATAGTGGCTCAGCACTTGGAAATAATTGTGGTCCGCTACTGATTAAAAAACCAAATACCATTTTAACTACCAACAGTAAAATTTCCATTCCTGGAAAATACACGACTGCCAATATGTTGTTGGGAATTGCTTTTCCATTGCATCAGAATAAAGTAGAAACGCTTTTTTCTGAAATTGAAAATGAAGTGTTAGCTGGAAAGGTAGATGCGGGACTTATCATACACGAAAACCGATTTACCTATCAAGAAAAAGGATTGGAAAAAATAAAAGATTTAGGAGAGTTTTGGGAAAAAGAAACAGGATTACCTATTCCTTTGGGTGGCATTGTAGTGAAAAGAGAATTACCTTTTGAAGTTCAGCAAAAGGTAGAAAGAGTACTTAGGAAAAGTGTAGAATATGCTTTTGCAAACCCTAATAGTTCGGCTGACTATGTTAAATACCATGCTCAAGAAATGGAAAAAGCAGTTGTTGATGCTCATATAAATTTATATGTTAATGATTTTTCTGTCTCTTTAGGAATTGAAGGAAGAGAAGCAGTACAACTGCTTTTTGAAAAATCAGGAAAGGAGTATAGTTCTATTTTTGTTGAATAATTGTCTATTCCACAATTATCCTTTTCTCCACTTTTTCATTATCATAAATATAAAATAGTGACGTATTTGTAGTTGGTAAAGTTTTTCTTCCCAATACATCTACAATTTTATCGGTTTTCCTTTTTTAGGTTATACTAATTTAATTGTTAAATAGCTACAAAATGACTCTCAATTCTCAAAAGAAGAAAAAAATCTTCACCGATTTAATTTCAGCTTTATCTGATTTAGATGAGAAGGTAATGCTCAATCATTTTGATTTCATTTCCTTTTTTGAAACCAAAATTAAAGACAATTTCATGGCTAGTGTTTTAAAAAATAAAAAGCATAAAAATCACCCAAATAATTTTCTAAAATGCTATTTTTTACAAGCTATTCCAATACAATCTTTATTCCTCTTACTTTTTCTACATCATAAATCACTTTTTAGGTTTCTACAACATCCAAAATATGAGGTACTTACATAAAATAATAAGGCATAAAAAATATTATTAAAAAAGAAGAGAAAAGTTTTGTTCGGTATTAATAAGCATTTATATTTGCAGCCGCTTTTAAAAAACCAAATTAGTATTTTTAGGTAAAAAGCTTTGAAGGTTTAGCATTTTAAGTTAAATTTGCTATCCTTTTTTGTTCTTTGAATTAATGAAGATAGAAAATCAAATTAAACACATTCTATAAGTCAATCAAATTTTTACAAACTTTTTTTACAACGGAGAGTTTGATCCTGGCTCAGGATGAACGCTAGCGGCAGGCCTAACACATGCAAGTCGAACGGTAACAGATCTCGCTTGCGAGATGCTGACGAGTGGCGCACGGGTGCGTAACGCGTATGCAATCTACCTTTAACTGAGGAATAGCCCAGAGAAATTTGGATTAATACCTCATAGTATTATTTATAGGCATCTATTTATAATTAAAACTCCGGTGGTTAAAGATGAGCATGCGTCCTATTAGCTAGTTGGTAAGGTAAAAGCTTACCAAGGCTACGATAGGTAGGGGGCCTGAGAGGGTGACCCCCCACACTGGTACTGAGACACGGACCAGACTCCTACGGGAGGCAGCAGTGAGGAATATTGCGCAATGGAGGAAACTCTGACGCAGCCATGCCGCGTGCAGGATGAATGCCCTATGGGTTGTAAACTGCTTTTCTGCAAGAAGAAACCTTAGTACGTGTACTAAGCTGACGGTATTGCAGGAATAAGCACCGGCTAACTCCGTGCCAGCAGCCGCGGTAATACGGAGGGTGCAAGCGTTATCCGGATTTATTGGGTTTAAAGGGTCCGCAGGCGGAACTTTAAGTCAGTGGTGAAAGCCTACAGCTTAACTGTAGAACTGCCATTGATACTGAAGTTCTTGAGTGTGGTTGAAGTGGGCGGAATATGTCATGTAGCGGTGAAATGCATAGATATGACATGGAACACCAATTGCGAAAGCAGCTCACTAAACCATTACTGACGCTCATGGACGAAAGTGTGGGTAGCGAACAGGATTAGATACCCTGGTAGTCCACACCGTAAACTATGATCACTAGATGTTGGCGATATAATGTCAGTGTTAAAGAGAAATCGTTAAGTGATCCACCTGGGGAGTACGTTCGCAAGAATGAAACTCAAAGGAATTGACGGGGGCCCGCACAAGCGGTGGAGCATGTGGTTTAATTCGATGATACGCGAGGAACCTTACCAAGGCTTAAATGTAAAACGACCGGTTGAGAAATCAATCTTTTTTCGAACGATTTACAAGGTGCTGCATGGTTGTCGTCAGCTCGTGCCGTGAGGTGTCGGGTTAAGTCCCATAACGAGCGCAACCCCTATTTTTAGTTACCAGCGAGTAATGTCGGGAACTCTAAAGAAACTGCCCGTGCAAACGGAGAGGAAGGTGGGGATGACGTCAAATCATCACGGCCCTTATGTCTTGGGCTACACACGTGCTACAATGGTTATTACAATGAGATGCAAACTGGTGACAGTAAGCTAATCTATAAAAATAACCTCAGTTCGGATCGGAGTCTGCAACTCGACTCTGTGAAGTTGGAATCGCTAGTAATCGCACATCAGCCATGGTGCGGTGAATACGTTCCCGGGCCTTGTACACACCGCCCGTCAAGCCATGGAAGTTTGGAATACTTAAAGTCAGTCACTGAAAAGAACTGCCTAGGGTAAAACAAGTAACTAGGGCTAAGTCGTAACAAGGTAGCCGTACCGGAAGGTGTGGCTGGAATACCTCCTTTTTAGAGAACACTTATAAAATTTGTTTAATTTGATTTTTTCATCTTCTTTTTTGTGAATATCCCTTGCGAGTCTCGTAGCTCAGCTGGTTAGAGCGCTACACTGATAATGTAGAGGTCGGCAGTTCGAGTCTGCCCGGGACTACACATGGGGGATTAGCTCAGTTGGCTAGAGCGCCTGCTTTGCAAGCAGGAGGTCATCGGTTCGACTCCGATATTCTCCACAAAAAGTTCTTTGACATATTGTAATGAGTATATATATTTAATATTTAAAAGTTAATAAGGGCGTATGGTGAATGCCTTGGCTCTCTTAGGCTATGAAGGACGTGACAAGCTGCGAAAAGTTCCGAAAAGGTGCAAATAACCTTTGAAACGGAAATCTCCGAATGGGGTAACCCGATTAATTGAAGATTAATCATCCATTTATTTGGAAGCCAACCTGGTGAACTGAAACATCTAAGTAACCAGTGGAAAAGAAAACAATAGTGATTCCCAAAGTAGTGGCGAACGAAATGGGATTAGTCCAAACCAAAATTGTTTAGGCAATTTTGGGGTTGTAGGACTGTAATATGGAATGTAAATTTATAATGGAATACTTTTGGAAAAAAGTAACCAAAGAAGGTGAAAGTCCTGTACATGAAATAAATCTACTACCTAACAGTATCCTGAGTAGGGCGGGACACGTGAAATCCTGTCTGAATCCACCGGGACCATCCGGTAAGACTAAAAACTCAAGAGAGACCGATAGTGAACAAGTACCGTGAGGGAAAGGTGAAAAGTACCCCGAACAGGGGAGTGAAATAGAACCTGAAACCATACGCTTACAAGCGGTAGGAGCCTTTTTAAAGGTGACTGCGTGCCTTTTGCATAATGAACCTACGAGTTACTCCTCTCTAGCAAGGTTAAGAATCTATGATTCGTAGCCGCAGCGAAAGCAAGTCCGAATAAGGCGAAAAGTTAGAGGGGGTAGACGCGAAACCAAGTGATCTACCCATGGGCAGGTTGAAGCTCCGTTAATCCGGAGTGGAGGACCGAACCAGTACACGTTGAAAAGTGTTTGGATGACCTGTGGGTAGGGGTGAAAGGCCAATCAAACTTGGAGATAGCTCGTACTCTCCGAAATGCATTTAGGTGCAGCCTCGATATTATTGTCATAGAGGTAGAGCTACTGATTGGATG
>DUAL01000060.1 GCA_012960835.1 Flavobacteriales bacterium
GTTGGCATTCTAGATTCTTCTTCACAATCATGCTCTTTTCATTCATCCATTGTGAAGTTTCATCATCTTTAGTTGGGCCAAATATAGCCACTGTTGGCACTTGAAAAGCTGCTGCTACATGCATAGGACCGCTGTCACCGGTAATAAATAAATCAAGGCCTGCAATTCGATTAATCAGCTCTGGAATGGTGGTGTTACCTGCTAGATTTGTATAATTACTAACGCCTTTTTTAATGAGTGATTTTTCAATATCCATCGCGATATCTTTTTCACCTGGTCCACCAAAGATAATTATGTCATATTGGCTTGACAATTCATCGGCTACTTTTGCAAATTCTTGTGGGTACCAGCGTTTAGCACTGCCGTAAGATGCACCGGGATTAATGCCTAAGATTAGTTGATGGCTGGTGGCTGGTAGTTGATTTTGTGTATAGAGTTTTAGTTTTCCAGGCTTTGTATTAATATTTAAACTATCGTTAACAAAATCGTTATATTTTTTGACTTGGTGACAATTTAAATATCTATTTTTATCAAATTGATATTTGTTTTTACTTGATATGAAAAATTTCAGAAATTTTGAACGTATTGAGCTTCGAAATGAGAAAAATGAATCAAATTCCCCCAAATCCTTTGCAGTTTGGTACAAAACACTATATTTTTTATCTAAAACGACTGTTTTTACTGCTTTTGGATGATTTTTCATCGCTTCAATCGATACAAAAGAGCCAATAAAGGTAATTTCTACATCATTATAAAAATTAATGATATTTTCAATTGCCGGTGTTGCCATAACGCAATCACCCAGCCAAGTAGGAAGTTCAATTAAGATTTTTTTTGATTGCTTCATGAGAAAGAGTCAAACTTTTGGTATTTTTTCTAAAAAGTCTTATAAAAAATAAAAATAACTAAATATAAATATTATTGTTGCAAAAAGATATGCTATCAGCTTTCCTAATAATATGGAATATATATTATCAATCCATGCTTCACTACTCATGTTGTTATCTATAGATCTACTTAACATTGGATCTATATAAAAGGCAAGAACAATAACACCAACCCCTTGGAATGCTGTAGAAAATTGGCTCATAGTTAGCCTGTATTCTGGAATCAAAATTGCCATTGAAAATGCAAATAAAAACCCCGTCGATAAGAAAAAATAAGCGACATATGAAACAAAAATCTTCTTCAAAAAGAAGGTTTTTTTCTTAGCGCTATGCTGACAATGAATGACGTTAATTTTATTTCTTTTACGACTGAT
>DUAL01000061.1 GCA_012960835.1 Flavobacteriales bacterium
GGAAGTAGTGCAAAAAAGTACGGTATTTTTTTATCATTCATCTTGTAAAATTAAGATGGTAGAGGTAAGGAAATTATGATTTGTCATCTTCCTCATAATAGCCATAACCACTTGAACCGTAACCATAGCTATAGCCGTAACCATAACCGTAACCGTAACCGTAACCATCATAGCTGTAACCGTAGGATTGACTCTGATTAAAATCATTAATGATGATATGCAAATTTTTAATATAGTTCTGTTTAAATAAATTATTAATAGAGCCTAGCATATCACGTTTAGTAAAATTATGCCTTACAACATATAAATTAATATCAGCATATCTCATTAAAATTACGCCATCTGTAACAAGCCCTACTGGTGGCGTATCAATAATTATATAGTCATACGTTTTATTGAGTTCTGTAATTAATTCTTGCATACTTTGACTATCCAATAACTCAGCAGGATTAGGGGGTGTTGGGCCTGATCCTATTACATCTAAACTTTCTATGTTAGTTTTTTCAATTACTTCCTCCAAAGATGATCTGTTAATTAAATAACTGCTTAAACCTTTTGTTTCATTAATATTAAAATCTTTATGTAATTTTGGTTTTCTTAAATCCCCGCCAATTAAAATTGTTTTATGGCCTGATGAAGCAAATATTCCAGCAAGATTCATAGCTATAAATGTTTTCCCTTCACCTCCAATTGAGGAAGTGACAGTAATTATTTTATTGTCTTTTTCAGCTGCTAAATATTGAATATTTGTTCTTAGTGTCCGAAATGATTCAGTAATAATAGATTTTGAGGAAAGAGCAACAACCAAACTTTTTTCTTTTTCACTATGACCAATAAGGCCTAAAATCGGGATATTAGTACAATTTTCTAAATCTAATTTACTAGAGATAGTATCACTGAAGAACTCTTTTGTTGAGATATATGCAATTGGAGAAATTAGTCCAAAGAATAAAGCGAAAAAATAAGTCAACCCCTTTTTTGGTTTTATTGGTTTTTCACTATCTAATCTAGCAGGATCAATGACTTTATGATCCGATTCTGTTCCAGCTTTTGCAAGTGAAGCTTCATATCTTTTTTGTTGAAGATAAATTGAAGTTTGCTCATTATATTCATGTTTTCTTTTAAGAATTAAATAGCTTTTTTCTACTTTAGGCAATTTGTATATTTTATTGTTAAAAGAATTTATTCTAACTTTTAAATCTTTCTCATAAATTAACGCAGAAGAAATAAGATTACTAACATTCTCAATAATAGTATTTTTTGTATATTGTATTTGAGAAAGAACGGCTTTATAAGCAGGATTCTTTTCAGTAGTAGTTAATTGTAATTCGTCTTTTTTAGAACCTAATTGTAATAATTGATGAATTAAGCCATTTAACTCTGGGTTACTTATCCCCATTAATGTTGGAGACACTATGGAATGTACATCACTATCATCTTTTAAATAAGACAATAAGGATTGATAATATTTAATATTTACAGATTGCTCTGATAATGTATTATCTAATTTTTGTTTCTGGAAGTAGGTTCCAAAATCTTTATTAACTATATCAAGATTTGGATTTTGTTTTCTAAAAACTTCTAGCTGATTTTCAATAAGTGTTAAGGAATCTTTTATTACAGAAAGTTGCTCATCAATAAAGTGAATGGTATTAATGGCCATTAAATTCTTCTCGTTCAAACTATTTCTTAAATAAATTTCTGTTAATTTATTAAGGATTTTTATGCTCTTTTTAGGCGTTCTTCCTTTAATGCTTAGCTTTAAAATAGAGGTTTCTTTATTTATAGGATTTATGCTTATTTCTCTAATTAACTTTTGTGCAAACACATTCGTTTGGTGTAGTTTAAATGAAAATACTTTTCCATTTTCAATGATCTTATCTAAATTAAAAAATGGTGTTTTTTTAATTGTGAAAGAGAGAAAAATATTTGAAACTTTTTCGTCAAACTCAAATGTTTTGTCAATATTAATATTAGCTAATAATGTTTTGTCAAACTTCCCAGTTCTCAAATTGTATGGGAGATGATCTTTAGTACTTACAGAGAGCTGAAATTGATTTTCATTAATTATTTCTAATCCATATTCAACACCTGTTAATTGGATGTGTGAAGAATCAATAATAACTTTAAAAGGAGCATCTTTAAAAAGCTCATTAGTTTGAAAGAAACCGTGTTGGAAATAAGATAATCCTAAACCTAATTCTTTAATTACTTTTTCAGTATTACTATAAGACTTTAAAATTATAATTTCGTTCTTTAAATTCTTCTTTCCACTAAAAAGTTCTAATCCTTCAAGTAAGTTCTCAGCACCTAATTGAGTATTGCTATCATCTCTGATTAAAAGTGTAGAAGAAACGCCATATTCAGGAATAGTATATCGGTTATTAAGAAATGCTAAAAAGCCAAAAAATAAAAAAGAAAGTAAAAAATAATGCCAAAAACGAAAATACTTAAATAGTATCGCTTTTATATCAATAGTTTCTGCCTGTTTTTGCTCTTCATTTTGAGATTCGATCATATTATTCCGTAATTTTTAGAAATACATTTACCATAAGCGATAAAGTTGTAAGTGCCGATAAAACAATCTGAGATTGAGATTTTCTAAAAGTTCGATATTTAAGTGGTTCCACATAAATCATATCATCATTTCTAAGATAATAAAAATCGGATAAAAGCAATTGCTGATTGGTTAAATCAATAGTGTAAATCTTTTTCTTATTATTATGCGTTCTCACGATTTTTATTTTTTGTCTATTGGCATAATCGGACAAATCTCCTGCCAAGGCTAATGCTTCAAAAATAGTTACGTTTTCTTTAAAAACTGGAAAAGTCCCTGGCTTATTTACTTCTCCTAAAATAGTAACTTGAAAATTGGCCAATTTTACAATTACAATGGCATCTTGCAGATATTCATCTACTACTTTCTGAACAGAAATTTTCGCCTCTTCCAAATTTTTTCCTAACAAAAATATCTTGCCAATAACAGGAATTTCAATCATGCCTAAACTATTGATAGTTGACCCATTCAAATACAAAGAAACCATTGAAGTGTTATTAGCAGATGAATTAGTGTTGGTTTCCACATTAAAAAATTCATAAGATTTATCATTTGAACTTAAAACCCTTACAAATAAAACATCTCCTATTTCTAGATGATGAACCGGTGGAGTGATTATAATTTCTTTTTCTGTAATCGGATTATTTTTCATATAAACAACCTTGCGCATAGGTATGCAAGCTTGTAATAACAGAAAACATAAAAGAAAAATAGTTGTCGAAACTCTACTTGTTTTTTTCATAATTCAGATTTTAATTTGCCAAAAATACAAAATGTAGAGATGTTAACGCTATAAACCTACAAATTGTCTCAGCTTTTGATATAATTTTACTACCGGTAAGCCAACCACATTACAGTAAGATCCCTTAATTTTTTCAATACCAATTAAGCCAATCCACTCCTGAATGCCATAAGCCCCCGCTTTATCAAATGGCTGATACTCCTTGATATAATAGTCTATTTCTTCTATGCTAAGTATTTTGAAATGCACCTCTGTTTCAGATGTAAATACTTCTTGTTTATTTTTACTTGCTAAACATACTGATGTGATCACTTTGTGCTTATCTCCTGATAAAAATTGTAGCATTTCTTGTGCTTCTAACCTATCTTTTGGTTTGTTTAAAACCCTATCTCCTTTTACTACAATAGTATCGGCTGTTATGAGTATTTCTTCACTTTTAAGCGTTTTTGATAAATTCTCTGATTTTTGTATTGCTAAAAATTCGGAAATTTCTTTCTCTTTTAAGTTTTTAGGATATTTTTCTTTTAAATCCTTAACCCTAATTTCAAAATCAATGCCCAAAGATTTTAATAGTTCTTGCCTTCTTGGGGAGACAGAGCCCAGAATTATTTTTTTGTCTTTTAATAAGTCGACTAACATCTTATTGTAAATAAAAATAAGTGAAAAGGGGAATAGAACAAATACCTAAAAGCATAATTATTTTACAAAACTGACTCAAATAGTAAAAGTCCTTTTTTGTTTTTGAATTGTATAATTTTAAAATAAAAAAAAGTAAAGCCGTTTGCAAAATAGCGGTATAAATAATGGCGTATTTGTCCGTTCCCCAAATAAGTACTGATTCATAAATTTCACCATCCCATTTTACATTGTTTAGAGAAATTATTTGCAACTGGAAATACTGCCAAAAACCCACAATTCCCGCAACTAAAAAGGACAAACAAAATACAATTATTTTGGTTTTTCTGATGCCCAAAACAATAGCCAAAGTATGCGAATTTATAGCACTATCTCCTTCTTTATCTTCAATATCTTTTACAAATTCTCTGATTAAAGTAAGTAGAAAGGAGAAAAGTGCATAAACCAAAATTATTTTTAGAATCATCCCTCCGCTTTCGTTTCCCGGAAAATGAATGTTTGGAATAATATCGAAAAGGGCTGTATTGACAAGAACTAAAGCGGTGAGAATGGCTACATGAATATTGCCAATTAAAAATGCTTTTTTCATGGATTTAGAATAGCGCCACAAAAAGAAAATACAATACACAAATACCAAACTATAAAGAGATTTCCCTATAAGGATGGCCAAATAAATTCCTGAAAAAAGTGCGAATATATTTAAGATAAAATACCAAATAATTGCAGTTCGAGCTTGAAAATGCACTCCTATAACCAAGCTGTCTTTTCTGTTAATTAAATCGGTTTCTACATCATAAATATCGTTAATAATATAGCCAGCAGCCGTTATAGTGATAGTAGTAAAAACAAACAATAAAAATTCAAGATTGCTAAGTGCCGGAAAAGGTAAAAAAGTTTCAGTAAATGCTAAGCGAATAAAATACTGAGTCAGTGCTATAATCAGTAAGTTTTGAAAGCGAATCAACCGTAAAGAAGCAGCAATTTTTTGCATCTTATTTTTATTTTAGGATTTGATTAGTAATCAACTTATAAATACTTTTCAAATCTGCATCTTCTAACAAATCAATCTGATTTTCTATGGTTTTCAAATCCTTTCTTTGGGCTGGACCTGTTTGTGCACTTAATGGAGAATTTTTTATAATTTTATTAGCAGTTTCTACAATAAGTGGCTTTAGCATCTCGAAATCCAAATCTGATTTTTTTAACAAATCCTCCGCAATATAATACATTTGATTAGAAAAATTACAAGCAAATACTGCTGCCAAATGCAAGGTTTTCCTCTGCTTTTTATTAATTATATAAACAAAATTAGAGATACTTTTAGCCACTTCTAATAAAGTATTTTCAAAATCTATATCCTTAGCAGAAATACAAAAAGGAACCTTTTTTAAATCAAGAGGAATATTTTTACTAAAAGTTTGTAATGGATAAAACACCCCCCCATTTTCAATACTTATACTGCCAGAAGTATGGGCGAAAGGCATGTTTTTTATTTGGAATGCAACAGAAGTAATTGCATCATCATTTACTGCAATAATAGCAAAATCAGCTTTTTTTATTTTTCTAATATCCGTTCCAAAATCTGCATTGACCTTTTCGGCTAATGCCCTTGCATTATTTTCATTTTTACTAATTACTTGTATAATCTGATGACCTGCACCAAATAAGGATATCCCTAAATGATGAGCAACATTGCCAGCTCCTATTAAAATAATTTTCTCCATTGTTTTGAAGCGAAAGTAGTTGTTTAAGCAAACAAAATTATAGTTTTGCAAACTAATTATTTCCAAATGATTAATCCACTTTTCAACTTTTTATCTTCCATGAAGTTTGCGGCAATATTGTTGTTTGCTTTTGCTTTTGCCATTGGATATGCCACTTTTATTGAAAACGATTTTGGTACAAGAGCTGCAAAAGCGCTTATTTTCAATGCTTGGTGGCTGGAAGTGATCTTGATTTTATTATGCCTTAGTTTGATACTGAATATGATTAAGAATAATATGTTTTGTTGGAATAAAATCACAATCCTGACATACCATCTTGCTTTTATTGTTATTTTGATTGGTGCGGGAACTACCAGATATTTTGGTACTGAAGGCATGATGCATATTCGTGAAGGAAAAATGGAAAACAAATTTGTTTCTGATGATTTGTATTTGCAAATAAAAGTAGATGATAAAGCTTTGCAATATGAATATGACAAACGGCTTTTTCTATCTCCAATTAGTAATAATAATTTTACTCTTCCTATCGATTTTTTGGAAAATGATATAAGCATAAAATATGCCGATTTTATTCCAAATGTAAAAGATTCATTGATGGATGATGCGGATGGTGGCAAAGCTATTATGCATTTGGTGGTTCCAGGAAATAATGGTATGCAATCTGTTTTTCTTTTGGATGGGGAGCAGAAAATTATTGCAAATAATACCTTTACCTTAAATAATCCACAAGAAAAGGCAATCAACTTATTTTACAATGATAGCCTGATGTTGGTGGCTAATTTTGATATCGAAAGTATGAGCATGTTGGATAGAAGCACTGCAACTCTTTCTAAAAACAAAAGAAATAATCTAACAACAAAAAAATTATATTCTGCTGAAAACTTGCAATTTGTGGTAAAAGAAATTCATGCCAAAGCCAAAATAGTATCGACAAGTAAATTCCTGAAAATGGAAAATGGTGCTGAAGATGCTCTAATAGTAAGTGTGAATTGTAATGGGATAAGCAAACAAATTGAACTTATTGGTGGAAGCGGATATGTAAGTCCTAAAAATAAATTTGCTTTGGGAGGGCTAAACTTCACACTTTCCTATGGAGCAAAATATTTGCAAACGCCATTTTATGTTAAGTTAAAGGACTTTCAATTGGAAAGATATGCTGGCTCTATGAGCCCATCCTCCTTTGCATCTGAGATAAGTGTAATTGATGGAGATAAGGAGATAGATTACAAAATTTTCATGAATAATGTTTTAAATTATAAAGGGTATCGGCTTTTCCAATCCTCTTATGATAAGGATGAAAAAGGCACTATTTTATCGGTTAACCATGATTGGTGGGGCACGCTTTTAACTTATGTCGGTTATGGGCTTTTGTTTTTAGGAATTGTGCTTACTTTTTTCTCTTACAATACAAGATTTAGAATACTTAGTATGAAGCTAAAACTTATGAAACAAAAAACATTTTTACTGCTTTTGGTTTTTGGCTTTTCTTTTTCTAGCTCAATTGCCATGGAATTAGAAGCTAATGTAGATAGTTTGCTTCAAGCGAATTTGATTGATGCCACTCATG
>DUAL01000062.1 GCA_012960835.1 Flavobacteriales bacterium
TCTGATCGAAAATATTAACAGGTAGCTGAATAATATCAATATCAAAATTATTCAACAGGAGATCAATTTGCTCTCCTGTATAAACTGATACGCCGATTTTCTTGACTAATCCTGATGAACGCAACCTTCCCATCTCACCAAATAGTTTCTCACCACAATAATTAAATAAATCAATTATGTCCAAACGCAGTATCCCTCAAAAGACCTTTGCCAAAATCACCTGTCCTAATCCGGATCCAGATACACTTGCTCTCGCCGCGCGCGTTGCGGCACTCCCTTGCGATCTGGAGAGATTGATCCTTGAACTCGTTGGAGAGGAGAGGTTCAAGTTGTATCCCTTTGTATTGCGGGAGATCAACTGGTGCTTCAAATATCCGGAATATGCCGGCGAAATGGTCCGGAAATATCAAGGCGTTAAAATGGGTTCCGAGATCCTTGAGGACATTAAAGAAGGTCGCAAATTCTCTGATAAAGACCGATTATATTTAAGTGGATATTTCGGGAAGGATGTCTTTAATTTTAATTCCCCCAATAGTAGTTTTGGTATAGAAATTCCTTGGGGAAATACAACCACTTCATTAAGGTGGAACCATCTTTTTAACGACAAACTTTTTCTAAATACCTCCTTTATTTATTCCGATTATTTGTTTCAACTTGGGATAGAACAGAGCCTGTTCGAATTCAAATTATCTACCCAAATTACGGACTGGAATACAAAAGTTGATTTTACTTATTTGCCCAACTTAAGACACAGTATTAAATTTGGAACGCAATACACCTACCATACTTTTATGCCGGCAAGTGTTAGTGGGCAATCTGGTGAAACTATTTTTAGTCCGGAAACTATTTTCAAGCAATATGCCAATGAGGGTTCTTTGTATTTTTCGGATGACTATGAATTAAGCGATAGAATAAAACTGAATTTTGGGGGTCGATTTACCGCTTTTCAGCATGGCGGACATATTGCAGTTTTAGATATGATTGGCAATGAGTTAAAACAAAATAAAGAAGATCAGTACCGGCATTTTGAGCCCCGATTTTCTGCAAGATATAGTATTAATCCTAATACTTCTTTAAAAAGTTCATACACCCAAAATTACCAATACATTCATTTGGCATCCTTAGGCGGTATGTCTATGCCAATGGATTTGTGGCTCCCCTCATCTACTATCATAAAGCCGACAAAAGGAGTGCAATACACCACAGGTATTTTCAAGAATTTTAAAGACAATAGCATAGAAACTTCTGTTGAACTCTATTATAAAGAGATGGAAAATCTAATTGAGTACAAAGAAGGATCTTTCCCAGAGGATAATGCTAATGGACGGCAAGATGAACTACTTGCTTTTGGTAAAGGGCAGTCTTATGGAGCAGAATTTTTTGTGAAAAAATCGGTGGGTAAAATTACTGGCTGGATTGGCTATACTTTTTCTCATACTTTTCGCACTTTCCCTGATGTAAATAATGGAGAACCTTATCCTGCAAAATACGATAGAAGACATGATTTTTCAGCTGTTGTTACTTATACGCTTAATGATAAATGGACCTTTTCTTCCATCTTTGTATATGCTACAGGAAGTGCTATTACCATCCCCAATGAACGCTATCTAATTGATGGGAAAATTTATACTGAATTCACCACCAAAAATGGTTATAGAATGGATGCTTATCACCGTTTGGATATATCAGCCACTTATACGCCAAAGCCCCATAAAAAATATAAGTCATCTTGGAATTTTTCCATTTACAATGTGTATAATCGCTTGAATCCTTATTTTATTTATTTGGATATTGAAGACAAAACACCTGATGGCAGTGGAAGTTGGGAAAATGGTGGCCTTTCCCCAAAAGCATCACAAGTGTCTTTATTTCCTATAATCCCATCAATTACATGGAATTTTAAATTTTAAGTCATGAAAAAAATCTTAATTATATCCCTTGTTTTTATCTTGTTTGCTTGTGAGAAAGAAATACAATTGGATATCGCCAATGCTGGAAAAAAAATTGTGGTACAAGCCATGATACAAGAGGGCTACCCTCCTATTGTACAGCTTACTTGGAGCGATTCTTATTTTGCTAATTTCGATTCAAATAATGTGATGTTTATTAGTGGAGCAGAAATTATTATCTACAATCAAGACAGAACAGATTCTGTAATTTTAGCAGAAATTGATGCACTTATTCAGGGATTTCCTCCTGGAATTTATGCTGACTTAAATATTAATTTCAATGCAAATCCACCATTTTCTAGTTTTCATGACTTTTGTAATGAGGGAAGCTCTTACCATTTAAAAGTTATTTTTGAAAATGATACCCTCACTGCAACTACCTCCATTCCAAATGCCACTCCACTAGATAGTATTTGGTTTGTTCCTGACGATAGATTTCCTGAATATGGTGATTTTTATGCTTATTATAATGACCCAGACACCATGGGAAACAATGTAATGTTCGAACACAAAAGGGTTTCGCATTTTTCTTTGGCAGAAGAAAAAGACATTCCTGATTTTATGTTTATCAAAGCATATGGTGCTGTGCGTAACGATTTTGAGGGGCTGAACGGAATGGGCTTTGAAACTTTTTTTGAAAGAGGAGAAGGACCAAAATTTAATCATGAAGACATTAATTTCAAAGATCCAAACTTGCACAATTTCCAAATGGCTTACACTAATGATACTGTTGGGGAAGTATTTGCTGATGTTGTGATTCTACGATTTAGCCAATTGGATAAGGCTTCTTTTGAGTTTTGGCGATCAGTTATCGCCCAAGATTTGATGAATTCTAATCCTTTTGCTGAGCCAATGAATTTAAAATCAAACATCAATGGTGGCTTGGGAATTTTTGAGGGGAAAGCAGCTGTTTATTATAAACTAATAGCAAAAGAAGATACTACTTTCACACAAAGATACTATCCTGATATTTTTGAGATTTTATAATATTATCTTTATTGGTTGAAAATCTAATTGAATATTTATATTTGTTGCCTTTAATATAATAAAGAAATGACTGAAGAAATTGAAAAAATTGAATGCCTAATTATTGGTTCAGGTCCTGCAGGATATACAGCAGCAATTTATGCGGCAAGAGCTGATATGCATCCGGTTGTTATTCAAGGATTACAACCAGGGGGGCAACTTACTTCAACTACTGATGTAGATAATTATCCTGGCTATAAGGATGGAATTACAGGACCGGAAATGATGGAAGATTTTAAAGCACAAGCAGAACGATTTGGCACAGATACAAGATGGGGAATGGTTACAAAAGTTGATTTTTCTAAGCGACCATTCAAGGTAGAAATTGATGACAATACAAATGTTTTGGCCCAGACTGTAATTATTGCAACAGGCGCATCTGCCAAATGGCTTGGTATGGAGGATGAAAAAAGATTAAGTGGTTATGGAGTTTCAGCTTGTGCTACCTGTGATGGCTTCTTTTATAAAGGGCAAGATGTAGTGGTAGTAGGTGCTGGGGATACAGCTGCTGAAGAAGCAACTTATTTAGCTAAAATGTGCAATAAAGTTACTATGTTGGTGCGCAAAGACGAAATGAGAGCATCCAAAGCTATGCAATACAGGGTATTTAATACCCCTAATTTGGAAGTTCTTTTCAACCATGAAACTAAAAGTATTAATGGAGAAAAAGGTGTAGAAAGCGTAACAGCCTACAATAATCAAACTAATGAAGAAACCACTATTCCTGTAACAGGTTTTTTTGTAGCTATTGGGCACAAACCAAATACCAATTTATTCAAAGGGCAATTGGATATGGACGAAAACGGCTATCTAATCATTGAGGCAGGAACTTCAAAAACTAAAATTCCAGGCGTATTTGCATCTGGTGATGTTGCCGACCATGTTTATCGGCAAGCAGTTACTTCAGCTGGAACAGGTTGTATGGCTGCTTTGGATGCTGAGCGTTTCCTTAGCAGTTTGAAGTAATATTTTTTTATTACTTTTGATAAAAAAATTATGAATTTACCAAAGATGGCCCAAAAATTTCCTTATGTAATAGACGAAAAAGCAGGGAAAAAAGCATTCTGCACTTGTGGAACAAGTAGCAATCAGCCCTATTGTGACGGCTCTCATAAAGGCAGTAGATTTTCTCCTGAAATCGTAGAACTTACTGAAGATAAAAAAGTAGCCTGGTGTGGATGCAAACAATCAGGAAACGGAGCTTTTTGTGATGGCTCTCATAAAAAAATCTAATCTACTTTGTAGTCCATTAACTTCAATTTCAACTCAACTCTCTCGGGCTTAAAAAAAACAACATTCCAAAATCCTTTGTAGTAAATATCAGTGGGAATATGTTTCCCATTGAAATAATCCATATTTACAATCACTTGCATATCCAAATCAATAAGCCAATATCTGTACGAAAAGATATATTCTCGGTAAATCACATTAAAATTTTCCTTGTCAAAGTAAGAAACTATTTTTCGAATTAGCGCTTCCCCTAAATCCTTTTTGCTTAAATCCTTTTTTACATCAACTGTAAAAGTATAACAATCCCTTCCTTTGTAATTTATAGTATCAATTTTATAATCGTAATACTGCTGCATGCTAATATCAAATACCGCTAACTTCACCGACATTCCACCTTTTTTTTGCTCGGTATCATCATCTCCTACTGAAAAACCAATCGTTTTTGCATCACGCATATTCTGGCTTTCTCCATCATTTTTTCCTTCTGACATTTTTAAGGAAACACCTATTGTGTCAGTCGGGAAAAACACTTCATCAAATGCTTCAGGGGTATAGTATTTATACTTTCCATTACGCCTAAATATTTTACCTTCATCATAAATAGAATCGTTGACAACCCAAGCTTTTTCGCTATCAGAATAGTGAGTTCCGCATTTTTTAAGGATTCCGATAGTCTTTCCTTTCTTATTAAAAATGTTCAGTTCACTTTCATACTTATGTGTGTAATATCGCAAATGCTTAAAAGCCATATAAAAAGTAGTATCGGTTTTTACATAATGAATAAACTCATCTACATTAAAACCATCTTTTACTCCTGTGATAGTTACGCTATCAAGCAAAACTGATTTTACAATTTGCTCTTGTGAAAAAGCAAATTGGGAAAGAAAAAAAGACAAGAAGATGAGGCGTTTCATAATTGCAAATATAAAAAAAGCAAGGCAGCACATAAGTACTGCCTTGCTAACAATTACACATAAGCCGGATTCTGTTCCAAAAGGTGCTATCATTTATCTAGAACTAAAGTTGCCTTTAGCTTCTAACTGCCTACCCCTCAAGATTGGGCGAGCAACCCAAAAATCTTGATATACATGGCATTGCACCACATAGAGTTTGCCTGATTTCACTACAGCCGAACTGTACTTGCTTTCTGTTGCACTTGTCCTCATCCAAAAAGGATGGACGGATGTTATCCGCTATGCTGCTCTGTGGTGTCCGGACTTTCCTCTTCTAAAAAAGAAGCGATAGCATCAGTAATTGCAAAACAAAAGTAGTTTTTTTACATTTAATTTATAAATTTACAGCCATGAAAAAAATAATTTCAACAGAAAATGCTCCAAAAGCAATCGGACCTTATAGTCAAGCGGTAATGGCAGGAGACACTTTATATTGTTCAGGACAGATTGCAATCAATCCAAAAAGCGGAGAATTAAACACTGCTAATATAACTACAGAAACAAATCAGGTAATGCAGAATTTAGAAGCAGTTTTAAAAGAAGCTGAAATGAATTTTGAAAATGTTGTAAAGTGCAGTATTTTCTTGAAAAACATAAAGCAATATGCAGAGATAAATGAAGTATATTCTCAATATTTTAGAGAAAACCCTCCTGCCCGTGAAGCAGTGGAAGTATCCACTTTACCAAAAAATGTGAATATTGAAATCTCGCTAATAGCTGTAAAATGAAAAGAAAAAGCTTTTTAAAATCGATTTTTGGAGCAGGTGCATTATTAAGTGTTCCCTATTGTAGTAATCCAGAAAAATTGGATGAGCTAAACATCCAAATAAATAGTGTGTCTGACAAATGTAAGGGGAATATGGTGGGCTTCAAAACTACCCCTATTGACAAAGTAAAAGTTGGACTTATCGGAATTGGCAATAGAGGAAAAACCCTTATCCAAATGTTTGATTGGCTGATTGAAAATGAGAAAGCCGAGATTGTAGCCCTTTGCGATTTAGATGGAAAAAATATTGATTATGCCCTTAATCATTTAAAAGACAAGCAATCTTTGATTCCTAAAACATATGCTAATGGAGAAAATGATTGGGAAAATGTAGCAAAATTGGAGGAGGTGGATTTACTATTAATCGCAACTCCTTGGGAGTGGCATACGCCAATGGCAATTTTTGGAATGGAAAATGGAAAGCATGTTGCCTCTGAGGTGCCTATTGCTTATACTTTGGAAGATTGCGTAAAAATTATTCAGACAGCTGAGCAAACTTCAAAGCATTGCATCATGATTGAAAACTGCTGTTATAACAGAGAAGAACTTTGGATTATGAACATGATTCAAGAAGGGGTTTTTGGGGAATTAACCCATGCGGAATGTGCTTATAATCATGATTTGCGCGCTTTACTTTTACATGAAACTTATTACAAAAATCAGTGGCGAATGAAACACCATACTGAGAGGAATGGGAATTTTTACACCACTCATGGTATTGGACCGGTAAGTTTTTACATGGATATTGGAAGGGGTGACACTTTCAAATATTTAACTTCAATGAGCTCGAAAGAGCAAAGTTTGAGTGCAGCTGTAAAAAAAACAAATAGTAATTTCCCGAGCGTAAAATGTGGAGATGTGAATACTTCACTAATTAAAACAGAAAACGGAAAAAGCATTATGTTGCAATTTGATGTACATACAGGCAGGCCTTATTCTAGGATAAACCAGTTAGTTGGCACAAAAGCAGTGCATGAAGGATATCCGAGTCGGCTTTATATTGATGGGGAAGAATTAGAATTTTGGGGACACAGATGGTTATCGGAAGAGGATTATTTGACTTACAGCAAAAAGTACGAACACCCCATGATGAGCAAACTCAAAAAAATTAGTGAATCTTTCAAACAAGGACATGGTGGCATGGATTTTATTATGATTTACCGCTTGATTAGCTGCTTAAATAAAGGTATTTCGCTAGATATAAATGTGTATGATAGCGTGATGTGGAGTGCCATTACGCCCCTTTCAGAACTTTCTGTAAGTTTAGATAGCCAACCAATAGCTTTCCCT
>DUAL01000063.1 GCA_012960835.1 Flavobacteriales bacterium
TGAAAATGCAGACCTTACAGGAGCAAACCTTTACATTGCACGCCCTATAGAGGCAAACCTTACAAACGCAAACCTTATAAACGCAGACCTTCGATTCGCAAAACTTTATAAAGCAAACCTTGAAAATGCAGACCTTACAGGAGCAAACCTTACAAACGCATACCTATGGGGAGCAAAACTTTATAAAGCAGACCTTGAAAATGCAGACCTTACAGGAGCAAACCTTTACATTGCACGCCCTATAGAGGCAAACCTTACAAACGCAAACCTTACAAACGCAAACCTTCAATTCGCAAACTTTAGAAACGCAAACCTTACAAACGCAAACCTTACAAACGCAAACCTTGAAAAAGCAAACCTTATAAGTGCAAACCTATCAGGAAAAAACCTTTCAGGAGTAAACCTTACAAACGCATACCTATCAGGAGCAAACCTTGAAAAAGCAAACCTTACAAACGCAAACCTTTCAGAAGCAAACCTTACAAACGCAAACCTTGAAGGGGTAAACCTTGAAGGAGCAGACCTTACAAACGCAAACCTTACAAATTCAAACCTTACAGGAGCTAAATTAAGAGATGCACAAATAGAAGGGATTATCTTCTGTAATACAAAAACACCCTGGGGTTTGGACAATTCAGGCTGTGAATAAGTTGCAAATCAAGTATTTAAATTAACAACCGCTTTGGTTAGTGAAAATTCTCACCCATCCAAAAATAATGCTACTAGTCACATTTCCTAAATAGTTGCTCTTAATAATGCAACTTCCATACCATACCATCTCGTATGCCAATTACATAACCAAACTCATAGTCTGACTTGGGCGAACCAAACCCTCTTAATGGCTCTAATGGACAAAGAGGGGTAAATACTGGGTTATACCCCTTAACTGATTCCTGTTTGTATCCTGCTTCGTATCCTGCATGGTATCCATTGCAAAACTCAGATGCAAAAACACTTGTTGAAAACAATATAGAAAAAACTGCTACTATGAAAATATTCTTTCTCATTAGTCACTCCTATTTTTAACATGTACCGTTCAAATTGTACTCTTGTTTAAAATCATATTTATTGAATTTTATAGCTATATGTTATGGTATGATGCTTCATAACAAGTTGCCATAACTCATTGTTTTAACATCAATAAGCGGCACACATCAGGACCTGATGCCTACTAGATAATCTTCAACTGAAGACCTGCTAGTCAAGCAGATAATCCTCCAAGAGAATATAACGCTTACCTTTACAGGTTC
>DUAL01000064.1 GCA_012960835.1 Flavobacteriales bacterium
CTTTTTTATTATTTTACTTTTTTTATTATGACTATTGAAAATGCATCACCTTTCTTTGCATGGGACGTCTCTTCTTATTTGGCATTATTTTTAATAATAGCGCTTATTGTGGTTGTTGTTGATCAATTATTTTTTAATAATTTAGAAAAGTTGATTGCAAAAAAAGAAAAAAAATCTTTTTTTGGAAAAGCAGTTTATTTTATTTGTTTCTTGAAATTCAATAAATCAGAAAAATATCTAAATCGCCCAAAAATCGTACAGTGGTCAGCTGAATTCTATCCTGTTTTATTATTGGTATTTTTACTCAGAGGTTTTGTATTTGAGCCTTTCAGGATCCCATCAAATTCAATGATGCCAACTTTTCTAACTTATGATTTTTTATTGGTTAATAAGTTTGATTATGGTGTTAAATTACCAATTACAAATACAATGTTAATTAAAAATAATAAGCCAAAACGTGGTGATGTTATTGTTTTTAGATACCCGAATTACGACAGAGACCCACAATACAAAGGCGCCGACTTTATTAAGCGAATTGTTGGCTTGCCAGGCGACAAGATAAGCTATATTAGAGATCGATTGGTTGTTAATGGTAATGAAATTCAATACCAAGATTTGGGGCCTTATATTGGTAGTAAGCATTATGGTATTAAGAAATTAAATCATCAGTCAAATAATACTATTAATGAAAGATGTTTTGAAGCTGGACAAAAAATGACTGGTTTTAGGTATAAGCGTGAGTTGTTAGATGGTAATCCACACAATATTGTATTACTACCTAATGGTGATTCGAGAAGTAAAAATAATACTAAAGTACCAAAAGGGCACTATTTTGTTATGGGAGATAATCGCCCTTGTAGTGGAGATAGTCGTTTTTGGGGTTTTGTTCCTGAGGAATATATTGTTGGGAGTGCTTTTTATATTTGGGCTCACGGAGATATTGGTAGTCTTGTTTTTGGCCCAGACAGAGTAGAGTCTTTGAAGACGTTTACTTTTAGTCGGAATGGATTGATTGACTAATTGATATGTTTGAGAATATTATCAAGTTCATCGGCTGATGAATAGTGAATGATAATCTTACCTTTGTCGTTGTTTTGTTTTATTTCAGTTTTTGAATCTAGTGTCTTGCTTAGAGATTGCATTAATGATGCAATGTGAGGATCGACATCGGTGGATTTTTTAGGTTTTGGATTTAATACACGCTTGACCAGCTCTTCCGTTTGACGAACCGATAAAGAGCGTTG
>DUAL01000065.1 GCA_012960835.1 Flavobacteriales bacterium
GATTTAGAACATTTAGGAACCGACCACATAAAAGAGTTTTTGGAAGTTGCCCCTTACCTTATTGTAGTTTTTAAAAAGGTATTTGATTTGGATAAGGACAAAAATAAATCACAGAATTATTATGTGAACGAATCGGTTGGAATTGCAGTTGGGTTTTTAATTACTGCTATTCATCAAGCGGGTTTAGTTACCCTCACTCACACACCAAGCCCTATGAAATTTTTGCAAAAAGTTCTTGGTAGACCAAAAAACGAGAAAGCCTTTTTATTACTCCCAGTAGGCTATCCTGCCAAGGATTGTAAGGTTCCTGATTTAAAAAGAAAAAACTTGGACGAAATTAGTTTTTGGTTTTAGGAAACTTATTCAATAACTATTTTCTTTACTGCTATTCCTTTTTCAGTAATTATCTTTATAAAATAAATTCCTTTTGTCTTAATTTGAATAACTGATTCTTCTGTGGTATTAAGGAGTTTCCCGTCCACCGCATATAAATTAATTTGCTGAATTACTACATCACTTTTTACCTCCACTTTTCCTGCTGATGGGTTTGGGAAAATAGTAATATCTAATTGGATTAACTCATCAATCCCTGAAGTACCTAATTCATTAAACCGCTCAGTAAATTCTTGCAAATAAATATTAGCAATAGTAGCATCATGTATCACTAAAGTATTTTCATCTGAATTATTTTCTGCATTACTGCTCCAATTATGAGAACCTGTTAATACTGTTGGATCAGAAGCCACTACATTTGCATCAGCAATAGCATATTTATGATGAAATTGATACGGAACCCCTTGATGTGATTTTACATTTACACCTGCTGCAATCAAGTCTGCAAACTCACTTCCAGTAATATTTTCTTGTTCAATAATTCCTCTTACATTTACTCCAAATTCGCCATCTTTTGCAATTACAGCAAGACCAAGATCATCTCGAGTAAATCCTAAAAGGCCAAATTCAAAGGAGTAATCAACATTATCAATCATATTTATAATTTTACTTGTTGTTTGGTCTGATGGTGAGAAATACACCTCAACATCTTTTCCGTTAACAATAAACTTATGAGGAGTATTGTCAAGCTTATTCGTACCAAAAATACCAGCCCACATTTCTTCAAACTCTAATGTATAGGCTTTTGCTATTGCTTCATCCTGAATAAAAATTAGATTATTGTAATCATTAAAAAGATTAGAAGGATTAGTCCAATTTGTTGAACCGCCCATCACCCAAGAATTATTAGTGGAATTTGCATCTACAATAATAAATTTATTATGCATAATACCAGCAACTGAAGGGTCTCTCATTACAATAGGAATATTCGGATCCAAACTGATTAACATTGTATTTGTAACATCATCATCCGCAATGTATCGTACAGCAACTCCTCTAGTATATGCATCATTTATGGCAGTAGCAATGGTGGCATCTGATGCATTATATACACAAATATCCAAAGTATTTTGCGCCAAATTCATATATGCTTTAATGGTATCATTAAAATAAGTTGTAATGTTTTGGGCATCCACACCAGTAGAAACAGAAACATCTACTGAATGGTTAAAATAAGGACGAATAATTCCTGAAGAATTTGATGCTGTGGAATAAATTCCAATATTGGAAAAAGCAGTATCCATTCCATTTACTGAATAACATTCTACATAATAAAAAGTTGCTGGTTGCAATCCGGCCAAACTCATGGTGTGTGTTAAAGTATTACCTCCATTATTGATAGCTGTACCTAAAGTAGAAGTACTACCATAATTACAATTTGTAGAAGATGAATCTGAAACAGACCATGATAAATCAAAAGATATAGTTGTAATGTTGGATTGCACAACTGCAGAAGTAAAAATTAAAGCACCTGTTTGTATAATATCAGAAGAATCTCTTGGTAAAATCTGATAGCCATCATTTGCTGGAACCGAGAATGTATATTGAGAAGAAATCCCAATAAGTGTAACAGGACCCATTGGAATAAGAGAATTTTCTAATGGGTTTCCGGCTCTTATATACACTTTTCCTGTCTCTCCATTTGCTATAAAATCGTGCGTTCCCACTGTAAAAAGAGAGCCACCACTATTAAAAATCACATTGTTAATCTGAACTAATTCTGATTCTGTAGTTTCTCCTACTTGAATTGGTGTAATCAATTGAGGAGTTATTGAATTCCCTGTAGAATTTGTAATACTTGAGTTAACAGGAGTCATTTCCATAAGACCATTATAGTCAACTAAAATACCGCTTACTGTAACTTCCTCTCCTCTTATCACTCCACTTAAAGCAGTAGGATCATATAACGCTAAGCCTGCTGTAGCATCTTCAATATATCGGATTGGCCCTAACTCATCTCCATTAGTTACGACTCCTGTAATCGTTACGGTTGCTCCAACTCCTTGAGATCTTGCTGTTGCAATATCCTGTGCAAAACTCACTACTGATACGAGTGTTGCAATAATTAATGTTGTTGTTCTCATTTTGTAATATTTATTCATTATTTAATTATTAAAAAGTAAATTTTGCGGACAAGTTAACTCTTCTGCCCAAACCAAAAAATACCCCTGCTGATTTTGCATCAAAATCTCGAAAATTGGCATTGTAAGGATCATTGTTTTGTGCATCTGAAATATAGACCTCATCTAACAAGTTCAATATGCTTAATCGTATATCTAATTTGTTCTTTTCTGATAATTTGAATTTATAGCCTGCATGTAAATCTAGTAATTGATAAGATGGGATTTTCCAAGATTCTCTCCTCGCATTTTCTCCATTTAAAGATAAAGGATCAAAATCGGCATAATAATTTTCAAACAAGGTGCCTCTTAATTTGAAATAAGCATGAGGTACTGGCTCATATCTAATGCTAAGTCCGAATTGGGTTTGAGCAGCATCTCCAACATGAACTCCATCCGCATCAAAAGTGGCAATAATCTCATTACCAAAATCATCCATAATAGGATTATTATTATCATCTAAAAACCTAACTGTATCTGAGGAAGTCCATCTCCAATCACCCAATGAAAGCAATCCTTCTATGCTAAATTTTTGATTAATTTTCAAAGCAAAATCCATTTCCACTCCTTTATGTAAAGCATTCATTCCATTGATGTTTGCTTTAAAAGGCACATCATCCACCATTACTGATACTCCTCCATTTGCAGGTTTGTTTTCCCAGATAGTATAATAACCATTTGCATTAGCAGAAAATAAGGAGGAACGATATGAATAACCTCCTTCAACTGCCTTTACCTGTTCATTGCGTATATCTCTAAAAAGTTGATTGCTATAATCATATACGTTATTAAATCTAGGCGCTTTGGAAATATATCCAACATTGAAAAATATATTATTGAATTCATCCAAATTTACATTTGCTCCTGTTTTTATGGTATATCCTTTTATCCATTTCCAAGAAGTCTCCGCCAATTTTGCTTCTTCTGAATCTCTTGTATAGAGATTTCCGTTATGCCAAATAGTGTCTTCTATCATTGTTTTATGAGCGCCAATTATGTTTCCAGTATTATCATATTCATATACAGTATTCACAGAAGTTCCCAATGCTTCTTTATATGTTGTATCTGACAATACTAAATCTTTCTTTTTGAAATAATCGATTCTTTTATAGGCAGAGTTTGAGCCAGAAATATTAAAAAATACGCTTAACATTCCATTACTATATTCCATTTGAGAAAAAACGCCAGACCATTTTACTATTCCATCGTTATGATAACCGACTACATCTCCCACTTCTTTTACTTGTGAATTTTGCATTTCATTTGCTTCATCAATAGCATAGTCAGCTCCTAATAAATCGTAAACTTCTCTATAATGTTGCCCTTTATAATAGCGCATATCCAATCCTCCTGAAAGCGAAATTTCTTCAGACGCCTGATAATTAAGAGTAGATAATCCGCCATACCAAAAATGATTATTAATTGAACTCCTAAGATAGGTGCCTGCCTTATTTTGTGAATCAGAATAAAGTGCATCTATATTATTTACATTCGCATTGTAGGCATCTTGTAATTTGTACTGCCCATCTGTATCGTAATTATTTGTATTTCCACTTAGGCCTGTTCCACCACCATGCCCTATAGAAGCATAAAAAATATTTGAAACATAAAATTTATCATTTACTGTCCAAAAATCTCTTAACGAAAACTGAGGTTTGTGGTAATAATTTTGTTTGGTATTTAAAGTAACTAGGTTGTGAATTTTATTCCCATTTTTATCTAATGTCCATCTATCAAGGTACCCCCAGTGTTTATTATATTTAATCCCTCTATTCATGTCATGATTATAAACGGAATCAGTAATTCCTAAACTTTGAGCATACTCATAATCATAAGTTGCAATATCACTTTTATAGGATCTTTGTCCGTGTTTTTGAGGGGCTCCCATTGCTGATAAACTAAGGATATGATTTCCTAAATATTTTTGAATTTTAGCATAATAAAAGAAGCCCTCACTCCAAGTTTCATCTACAAAACCATTTCCTTTTTTGTAAGAACCAGCCAAAGTATAGCCCCAACCATTTTCTAACTTTCCGGAATTATAACCTAGTGATGTTCTTAATCTACCGAAAGAACCTACTGATTGTTTTATGCTGCCCCCTGCTTTATTTCCAATTCCTCTTGTCAAAATATTCATGGTTCCTCCAACTGATGGGATTGCAATTTTGGAAGCCCCTAATCCTCTTTGTACTTGAATATTAGATGTAACTGCATCCAACCCAAACCAGTTGCTCCAATACACCCAGCCATTTTCCATATCATTTACTGGAATTCCATCAATCATAACCGCCACATTTCTTTGGTTAAATCCTCTTATAGTTATCCTGGCATCCCCATCTCCACCGCCACTTTGTGTTGCATAAACTCCAGGAGTTGAGTTGAGTATCATTGGAATATCTTGGGAGGCTAATTCCTCACTGATTTTTTTCATAGGTATAGTCGAAAAAGCAACAGGGGTTTCTCTGTCAATAGCAATATCAGCCACTACTTGTACTTCATTTAACAGAATGGTTTTTAGTTTAAAATCTAAAGTTTGTGCTTTATTGTCAATAGTAATCATTTTGCTTATTGCCTTATATCCTACATAGGATACTTGAATACTTCTTTCGCCTGGATGTATATCAATTGAATAATATCCATCAATATCAGTTGCAGTTCCTTTCCCTTTTCCATAAATAATAGTTGCTCCAATAAGCACTTCTCCTGTATTTAGATCTGTTATTTTGCCGCTTAAAGTAGTTTGTGCATTAGCTGCAAAACTTAAAACTACAGCAAAACCTAAAATTATAATTTTTCTCATAATTTATTGACAAAGATATACTGATGGGGACATCAGTATATTATTTTTTTATTTAATAACTAATTTGTTTTCAGCTATTTTCCCATTCGTAAATTGGATATTTACAATATATGTGCCTTTGGACAAAATATTAGTTGAAATGATATTATCTGATGAGAACAAAACAACTTCTCCCAATATATTTACCAATGTAATTTTTTCAATTTTTGTATTTGAACTAATAATTACTGTGCCTCCAATATTTACAGGATTAGGATACATTACATAAGAGGCATCATTTTTTTCATTTATTGTGCTAATACTACAATCACAGCTATGTGTTCCCATTCCTGAATAAGTTCCGTCTGGCAAAGAATCATATTCCAAAGTAGGATTAAATACAATAGGGTTCAAAGTAATACCTTTTTTCACAGATGCTTTCCTAACTAAAGTTTGTCTTTTGCTCCACCAAGTCCCTCCGTTTGCATCCGTGTATCCTGCTGATGCATCATCAGTCCACGCATTACCTGGGTCTTCACCTACTTTACCAAAAATATCAATAATATTTGCTCCTTTTTCTAAAGTCATAGCATCATCTCCATTAAAATAAAAAGGAGTTGGGTAAATGCCACTTCCGTGCAAACCACAAGCATTATAAAATACAGGATCAATGGGTAATGACCAATATCCAGGAGGATCAACCCAAACAGAATCTAATTGTCCGTTTCCAATTGCAATAGCTTGTCCTGGAGCAAGATTGCCACTTAAAGGCCAAGTATCAGGACCTGTAGTTGCACCATTCCCATATCTATTTATGGAATATCCAGTTAAATCAATTGAAGTATTTGTAGGGTTATAAATTTCAATTGCATTATTGTTTCCAGGTCCTTCAATATATTCTGAAATAAATAATTCTGAACAATCCAGTAATTGAGCATTTGCACTCATTGCAAAAAGCACGCTTAATGATAATAATATTTTTTTCATTTTTTAATAATTTTAGATTGCTAATTTACACATTCAATTTAAAAAACTGATTTTTAATTGTAAATTGTTTTACTATCTTTGGACAATTTGAAAATCAACCATGAATAAGAAAATAACCACTTTTGAAGAATACCATTCAGAATATGCTAAAAGCATCCAGAATCCTGAAGCATTTTGGGAAGAAAAAGCAGCGCAATTCACTTGGTATAAAAAGTGGGATTCTGTTCTAAAGTGGGATTTTTCCAAACCCGAAATCAAGTGGTTTGAAGGAGGAAAATTAAATATTACTGAAAATTGCTTAGATAGGCATTTGGAGCAGAAAAGTGAACAAACTGCCATAAAATGGATTGCCAATAACCCTAATGAACAAAGCAGATGTTTATCCTACAAAGAATTGCATACTGAGGTTTGTAAATTCGCCAATGTGCTAAAAAATAATGGCGCAATAAAAGGAGATAGAATTTGCCTGTACATGCCTATGGTTCCTGAATTGGCTATTGCTGTTTTGGCCTGTGCTAGAATAGGGGCTATTCACTCAGTTGTATTTGCTGGCTTTTCAGCAAAATCATTATCTGATAGAATTAATGATGCCGATTGCAACATACTTATAACTGCTGATGGAGGATTTAGAGGAGCAAAAATTACGCCCTTAAAAGACATTTCTGATGAAGCAATGCAATCTACTCCATCCATCAAAAAATGTATAGTATTAGAGCGCACAAAAAGTAAAATCGCTATGCAAAATGGCAGAGATATTTGGTGGCATAACGAAATGCAAAAAGTAAACTCCAATTTTCCTGCTGAGATTATGGATTCTGAAGACCCTCTTTTCATTTTATACACTTCT
>DUAL01000066.1 GCA_012960835.1 Flavobacteriales bacterium
CCTCGGGTGATTTCTGGAGCCCTCGGGACCCCAGAAATCTCCCCTCGTGCCGGATTGTTGTCATTTTTAGAAGTACGTATACATATAATGCCATTTCAGTTGCCTGGTGAACAAGGAATTGAAGTTTATTCACGAATTTGAACTTTTGTGCTTTTTCATCGGTCACTGTTGAACGAAATGGTTCACGTTTTGATACATTTTTAGCTAGATACTTTTTATGGAAAAAAACCTTTCTAAAAAACCTTTCTCTGTGAAGGCTACTCCAACTTTGGAATGTGGACTATGGAACGGAAAAAGTTTAAACCATTTTTCATAAATCCCGCTAAAACCAGTAAATCAGCATTTGCTTTCTTTAGCTGATTAAATAATGAATCTATAAATTCAATCTTGCTAGAAAACCGAGTTTTATTGTGAATAAATATTGGAATTTCTTCAGCATTTGCATAAGCTAGCACATCCGCTTTCGGATTATTACTCACTAATAGTTTTATTTCAGCGTTAATTTTACCAATCTTAATATTGTGATGAATAGACTTAAAATTAGAACCACTCCCAGAAGCAAAAAACACAATATTCACAGGCTTACTTTTTTGATTCACTCAGTTTCAATTCTATTTGTTGAAAGATGTTTTCTAATTTTTCAGAATCTTTAAAAATATTAAATTCGTTCGTATCAATGACCAATACTGGAATATCGGAAATTCCTTTTATCCACTTATCATAAGTCAAATTCAACCGATGTAAATATTCAGCATCAATTTTTTGTTCGAAATCTCTATTCCTATTTTGGATTCGGCTGATTAACACATTTGTTTTGGCTTGAAGATAGATAATTAAATCTGGTTTTTTCAAAAAACGAATCATATTATTAAATAAATCACAATATGTATCCCAATCTCGTTGAGACATAAATTTCATCTCATGTAAATTTCGAGCAAAAATTTCTACATCCTCATAAATCGTTCTATCCTGAATCACGCCGCCATTAGACATACTCATTTGGTGGTGGGTCTTAAACCGCTTATGTAAAAAATAAACTTGCAGATTGAAACTCCAGCGAGACATATCTCTATAAAAATCTATGAGATAAGGATTATCAGCCACCGATTCATAATAGGGGATCCAGTCCATTTTTTTTGCAACTATTTCTGTAAATGTGGTTTTTCCAACACCAATATTTCCGGCTAATCCAACAAATGGATGATTTTTCAAGTCATTTTTCCTTTCATTTCATTACGTT
>DUAL01000067.1:0-698 GCA_012960835.1 Flavobacteriales bacterium
GAAGCATTATTTGGTCTTATGAGGAATTTTGTTATCACGCAGGCTGAAGGGAAAAGAATAGCGTTGCATGAATATAGAAGTGAGATTATGGAATCAGGTTCTGATGGTGAGAAAATCATCAAGCTTATTGAGGATTATAACAAGTGTTTTGATGTAGAAAGAAATCCATCAGAATCGCCAAGTAAAGAAAATCAAAAACCCTGATAAAAGTAAATCTATTTAAATATTCTTTTCAAAGATAGTTATCAGTTCGTGCTTTGATAGCGATGGATTACCTGCTGTATTTTTTGCCTTTTCATTAAATTCTTTATAAGAATCTTTTAATGTTTTAATAATTTTCTTTTTATTTGTAGGGGTTTTAATGTAATAGTGAGAAGGCTCCTTGTAATCTTCAAAGTCTTCAATTACTTTACCTGCCAATCCACCTACTCTACGCATAGCAAAATCCGCATCTTTTTTAGATGAAAATTCAAAATAAGTTGTTTTTGTTTTTTGAATTATTTTATTTCTTTTAACATCTCTTTTTTCCCATATTTGAAACACGCAAGGAACATCATAATCCTCATCATTGAAGGTAAAGCTATTTTTAGGTAATTCAGTTTCCAATAATAGGTGAAAATTAAAATCTAATTTATTTATAACCGAATCTTTTTTGAAAGTTCGTGGCAATACCATGCAGATGTAGTCAGAAAATGTTG
>DUAL01000067.1:884-1233 GCA_012960835.1 Flavobacteriales bacterium
GTCAATTTTGCTCGATACTAAGTCGTAGCAGCTTTTAGCTATTTCTTTTTTTGTATAAAATTGGTCTAATTCTCTCGAAATCATTTTTTTCCTTTAAGTTTCTTGTTATTATAATATTATAACATTATAACTAATTTTCATTTTTAAAAGATTTAATAGAGATTGGTGGAAAGTCCCACTCATTTGTATAGCTAATGCTATCCTTGAATTTATCTCTAATGTCTTTCATTAGATTATCTAAGACGTATTCTTCAAACTTAAAACCATGATTTTGTGATGCAGACATATTATTATAATATTTGTTTAATTACTAATATTATAACATAATTACTAATAATATAACATTTTT
>DUAL01000068.1 GCA_012960835.1 Flavobacteriales bacterium
CTAAGTCTAACTAATGATGAGTACCCAGGTGACCCCTCTTAAATAAGTGATAAACCGATAAACCCGATAAACTGACATACCAAACACTTACATTAATTAAGGCTAGTACAGACTACGTTTAGGTTTGCCTGGTTTATCGGGTTTTTTACGTTTACCGGCTTATTATTAATATTATATAGGGGGTATCTAAACTAACAAAATAACCATTCCTGCTGATACGAGCAACTGACCAAGCACCTTGTTTGCGTAACTTATTTTTTAGACATATCCACCTCAAGTACTTTATTTCCATCCTTATCCCACATTGTGTAAGACACAGTCTTGTTGTTTTTCATGTGCCTCTCAAACTCTTTCGACCCATTTGAAAAATATGTTGTTGAAAGGCCGTTCATAATATTGTCAGAATAATTTGTTTCACTCTTGACTATGCCATTTTCGCGCCATGTGGTCTTTAAACCGTTCCACTTATCATTCACAAAATTTGTTTCTGATTTTTTATTGCCATTTTCATGCCACAAAATAAATATGCCATGCTTCATTCTATTTTTGTAATGTGCAACTCCTTTTTTCTGGCCATTTTTGTGCCATTTGGTCATAGTTATAGGGTTGAGCAAGCCATTGTATTTGACATTCACTGTTTTATCTTTGTCTTCATCCCAATGTGTGACTTCAAGCATTTTTCCGTTGTCATACAGGCCTTCTGATTTTTTATTGCCATTTTTATAGTATTTGGTCGTAACCCCATGTTCTTTGTTATTTTTTATATTTGAATTTGCAGATAGTTTTCCATTTTTATGCCAACTTTTTAGATAACCATTTATCTTTCCATTTTTGTATTCTGCTTCAGAAAATTTAGAGCCATCTTCATACCAAGTATTGATCGATATTAAAACACCATCAATGTAGCTTTCAGTGAAGAATTTATTGCCTTTATCGTCATTTTTCTTAAGATAAGTTCCAGTAAATGGTGTCTCTTGACCTTTCTCATATGCCAGCCCATTTTTAAGCTGGACACTATCAATTTCCTTTATCTCAACGCTATATGAGTTGAAAGATAACAGCAATAAAGTGCTCAGTGTTAATAGTGTTTTGTTCATATTGCCATTCTAAACTATTAACTATTTAGGTTGCTTACTTAATTATGTTATTAAGATATTACGGGCTATTATGACATTTGTGGGTATATAATCAAAAAAAAACAGATATAAAAAATAGCAATAGAAGAATTT
>DUAL01000069.1 GCA_012960835.1 Flavobacteriales bacterium
GGTTGTAAAATAATTGCGTTTATTTGCAGTAAGGATTTGGCGACTTGTTTGCCTATTTCAATATCAGAAATCATGACGCAAAAATATAAAGTTTTTATTAACAACAAGCCAAAAATCATTGTAACAGATTGGAAAAAGTTTTGTGCCCATTATATTCTGATTGAGGCAGCTGGCGGGTTGGTATATAATAGGGAAGATGAACTGCTTATGATTTTCAGAAATGGAAAATGGGACTTACCAAAAGGAAAAAAAGAAGAAGCAGAGGAAATTGAAAGTTGTGCCAAAAGAGAGGTAGAAGAAGAATGTGGTGTTAGCGGGTTGGAAATCACAGGAAAATTAACAGATACCTATCATATTTACAAACATAATGGGAGCAAAGTGTTAAAACGCACTTATTGGTTCAAAATGACGACTAATTTTGAAGGTGTGCTAATTCCTCAAACAAAAGAAGGGATAACAAAAGTAGCTTGGGTAAAACAGCAAGAAATTAAAGAAAAATTACAAAATTCTTATGGCAATATTAAAACACTTTTAATTGATAGATAAGCTCAAATATTTGCTGAGATATATTATCTTTTTCTTAGGGTTCTTCCTTGTAAACCGCTTTTTGTTTATGCTATTTTTTACAAAGCAGAAGAAGATAAATTAAAGAAGGAAGCAGAAATGTATTTTCAATCTGCTTTTAAGGAGTATATGGATTTATAACAATAATTCTTTTACCAATTTTGGTACTGCAATTGTAGCTTTTTCTTTTACCACTTCAATACCACTTTCCTTTTCTGCTTTTGGGTCTATCAAAATAATTCGCTTTGCATTATTGGTATAGTTTAATAATGATGCTGCCGGATACACATTCAAGGAAGTGCCAATTACAATAAAAACATTCGCTTTTTTAGTAATAGAAATAGCATCTATCATTTTTGGAACTGCTTCCCCAAACCATACCACATTGGGGCGTAGCTGACTTCCTTTCTTGCACAAATCTCCTATTTTTAAATTTGTTCCCTCAATAGAGTAAATTAAAGAATCATCAACACTACTTGTAGACTCCATCAGTTTTCCGTGTAAATGCAGAACATTTTTACTTCCACTTCTTTCGTGCAAATCATCTATGTTTTGCGTAATAATGTGAAGATTGTACTTTTCGGAGAGTTTATTTAAAGAAATATGTGCTTCATTTGGCTCACTTTCCAGAAGCTGTTTTCTTCTGAGATTG
>DUAL01000070.1:0-294 GCA_012960835.1 Flavobacteriales bacterium
AATTATTATGGATTTTTTATCTATTGTTAGTGATTATTCAGACAATGTTCATGTGATTATTATGGGTACAGGATATCAAGATATTTTAAAAACTAATATTCAAATATCATACGAGTATCTTGATTCTGAATTTAATTTACAGGCCTATAAACATAATTTAGATAGATGTGATTACGTTCTTTATTTTGGCAAGGATGAGGGGGCGATTAGTATTTTGGATGCCACTACATTAAACAAGCCCATTATAGCAATTAACCAAGGCTATCATGGCGATATACCTTTGTCAATTTATTC
>DUAL01000070.1:409-1215 GCA_012960835.1 Flavobacteriales bacterium
GTGCAAAACCAATTCCCAAGCCTTCTTTTTTAAGATTTTTTGCTATACCGTTTGTTAAAAATGAATTCTCTATTGAAGGAAGTGTTAATATGAAAAAGTTGACAAAATTTTTAAGAAAAATTCAGGAATTTAATAAATAATATGATAGAAAATATATCGCATAATGGGCAATTAATGTCAGTAATTATCAGGTCTCAGTATCATGCTCAAGGCATTAGTTTCTTTACACCTGATGATTTCTCTCAGCAATTGGCATATATGAACAGAGAGAAAGGGTATGTAATACCGCCGCATGTACACAATCCAGTTAAGCGAGAGGTGAGTTATACTCAAGAAGTGCTTTTTATTAAGAGTGGAAAAGTAAGGATTGATTATTTCGATAATAATAAAAAATATCTAGAAAGTCGTATGTTAAATCAAGGGGATGTCGTATTACTTGCATGTGGAGGGCATGGGTTTTATATGTGTGAGGACAGTGAAATTATTGAAGTCAAACAAGGGCCATATGCTGGCGATAAAGACAAGACAAGATTTAATCCTATTTCAGATGACCAAGTGAGGCTAAAGTAATGGTGGCGGTTAATGAGCCGTTGTTAGATGGCAATGAAAAAAAATATTTAAACGAATGTATTGATACAGGCTGGATCAGCTCTGAAGGCCCATTTGTCGAAAAATTTGAAAGTCAAATGGCTCATTATGTAGGGAGAAAGTTTGCCACTGCATGTTCAAGCGGGACAGCCGCTCTTGACATTGCCGTAGCAGCATTAAATTTACAAAAAGGCGATGAAGTGATTTTACCTTCATTT
>DUAL01000071.1:0-453 GCA_012960835.1 Flavobacteriales bacterium
GGAAGATTCAAAAACCGAGGTTAATACCTTTAGGCAAAACCTTCAGGTTGAATATGTCAACAGATTGATTACAATTGCAGGGCTGCAAAAAGAGTCTTCTTATGATTATTTATCACAAGCGTCGGCCCTAAAAAACCTTAAAGATATTTTGAAATTAATTTCTAAGAGATCACGAACTAATTTGGAAACAAATATTCACCGCGGTTTTTTAGAGCACAAAATATTGACGGCCCTTGATCATAAACAAAAAAAGGGGTAGCCCCTCCCCAAAAACCCTTGAGGTCATCGGAATTGCTGCCGTTACTGTGAACGGTTACATAGCAAGGCACAGCAGAGAAAAAATACTATGGTCTAAAGATCTGCCTTTATTCAAAAAACAAACTGAGAACTGTCCAGTTATTATGGGTTCAAATACGCGTAAAACACTGAGTGGTGGTTTGGTGGGTAGAGAAA
>DUAL01000071.1:463-1215 GCA_012960835.1 Flavobacteriales bacterium
TATTGATTTCAAAAATTCTTTCTGCTTTTGCTCCCTCTCTGTAGAACCAAGCGCGCCAAGCTCCAAAACAACATTTTGAGAAGAATTGATCAAAAACGATGTTTTGTTATTGGGGGAGGAAAAACCTATTCAAAATTTTCTTCCTATTTAACCCATCTTTATTTAACGATTCACCCTCTGGTTTTTAAAAGAGGGATTAGATTATTTACAAAGCTTGAAAAGGAAATATCAATCTCTTTCGTTAGATTGGTTCCTGTTGTCGCAGAGGAAGGAATATTTCAATTCCAGTTTAAAGTCGAATAAACGATGAAACCAGGAAACAAACGTTTGATTAAAACCCTTTTATTTCTTTTCTCTCTAGGCTTTTTTAGTTTTGTGATGATAAGGATATTCTTCACACAAGAATTGCCAGTATATGAGGGAACATTCCCCATGACAAAAATAAAGGATACAGTAGAAGTATTTACAGATCAATTTGGAGTTCCACATATTTTTGCAAACAACGAAAAAGACCTGTTTTTAGTTGCAGGATATGTTTCTGCTCGAGAAAGATTGTTTCAAATGTCCATGGTTTTAAATGCTGTTCGGGGAGAGTTGGCATCTGTATTGGGAGACGAATATCTTTCTGCAGATATTTATTTACGTACGTGGAGGATTCATGACATTTCAAAAAAAAACAACATTCGGTCCATGCATATTTCTATTGAAAAAATAGATTATGCGGTTTTCCTCCTTTGGGTTGTATCTCAATT
>DUAL01000072.1 GCA_012960835.1 Flavobacteriales bacterium
GTGAGAAAGTACAAAAATACTGGGGTGGTGAGCCCGCTAAGATTGATTATTCCCAAATGGATCAATCTATTATTAAAAAATTTACTGGCACACATCCGTTAATTGTAAAAGACTGGCTGCCTAAGGATAAAGGTGTTTACCAAGCCGACCCTACTTATCAACCAACCAAAAAACAAAAAAAACACCGCTTTATGTTAAAATTGGAAAAGTGGCTTAATTTAGAATTAAGTAAAAAACATTACAAACTAATAAAATAAGCAGGCCTATTTTTTAGGAATTCGAGGGGTATTTGGTTTTTATGTATTATTATCTTGCAACTTTAGTCGTTTTATCGTATGTATTGATGCAATCAATTGAGACTATATCATTTGGATCAAGAGTGGCATCTCGACTGTGTAACAAGGTAGCTCTGGGGACAACGCTACAAAATTCGATATTTATCGGAAGTAGGTTGTTTTTAGTTCCAATGCTACTTTCATTGGCATATTTAATTGAGTCTGGCATACGTATTCAAACATATTTAACAATGGTAATAGTATCCACAATGCTTTCATTTTTTTTATCCTTGGTTGTGTTATCTAGATTAGATTTTTTTCAGAAAATATTTCAAAAAATATTCTTCTTTTATTCGGAATCAACCATACCTATAGCAATTTTAAAGACTTTTAAAAGTAAAAGAAGGAAAGATATAGATCTAGTAGATTATATATATAAGCCAAGTATTCATAATCTAATGTGGAAGAAGGTACTAGTGTCCTCTTTGGCTTATATATTTTTATCTACAGGGTTTTTTCTGGCATTTATGTTGGCTATCATATTTCCGGAGTATAGATTAACGTTGGGGCAATTATCAACAGCATTCCATGGTATTGGGGCAGTGTTACTTGCTTTTTATATAGATCCAATGTTAAGTCGATCTATAGATACTGCTGATAATGAAGTTTGGCGATGTAATATTTATTCTGTATTTATTGGCAGAGTGCTTTCTTATTTATTTTCAACGGTAATTCTTTTGTTTCTCGGATTCCTATATACATAGATAAATGGTGACCAGAGTCTTAGTTGAAATTCCAACTTGGTTAGGTGATTGCGTAATGACAACGCCAGCAGTTGAAAATATTGTAAATTTCTATAAGGATGTAGAAATTACCTTTATTGGTTCTTTTGTGTCGATTGAAGCGATGAAAAATCATCCAAAATCCATAAAAACATTC
>DUAL01000073.1 GCA_012960835.1 Flavobacteriales bacterium
GATGTTATAGATAGTGCAGTCTGGATTCATAGTGACGGAATATCGTTTTCTTGTGAGGGAGCTGATGGCGGTTCAATTCAAGGTAGTGATAACCTTAATAAGGTTAAATCTATTCGATTAAGAGATTATTTGCAAAAAGAAGAAATTGTTGATTTGTTAAAAATAGATATAGAAGGGGCAGAATACGAGGTTTTAAAGGATTGCAAAGATACATTGGATAATGTAGAAAATATATTCATAGAATATCACTCTTGGAACAATTCACCTCAAAAATTAAGTGAAATATTGGCGATTTTAGAAAAGAATAATTTTAGATACTATATTAGTAGCATAAGTGAAAGATCTCACCCGTTTATTAATATAGGTCTAGATCAAAATATGGATCTACAGCTTAATATTTTTGGCGTAAGAAGATATTAAATATGAAAGAGTTATTGGCTAATTTTGTCAATTATCTTGGTAGATTATCTATTTTTAACCCTTTTTTTTCCGGATTTGCGACTATTGTAATGCTTCACAGAGTTTATCCGTTCGAGGAGGGTAAACTGCATTCAAATGAGGCAATGAAAGTATCATCAGAGTTTTTAGAGAGCTTTATCCAACAATCTATCGAGGATGGGTATCAGTTTACTAGTCTTGATAAACTTTACGACATACTTGAAAAAAAACAAAAAAGTACCAAAAGGATAGTAATAACATTGGATGATGGTTATCGAGATAACTTTGAAGTTGCATACCCTATATTTAAAAAGTATAAAATCCCTTTCTGTATCTATGTTACAACTTCATTTCCTGACAAAACTGCAGTATTATGGTGGTACGTAGTTGAGGATTTAATTGTACAAAACGAAACAATTAAGCTATCAACTGGAGAGGTGTATAGCTGTAAGTACATTAAAGATAAAGAAGATACATTTTTACAAATTAGAAAAAAATTCTCTCTCTAGATGCTTCAAACATTCTTGACTAGCTTAAAAAAATGTTTACAAATTATGATATTGATTGGTTGCAAAAATCTAATGAATTATCGATGAGTTGGGATCAAATCATAGAACTATCAAAGGATAATCTGGTTACTATCGGCGGACATACTGTGAACCACCTTGCATTTAATAAATTAAGTGAAGATGAAATATATAAAGAGATTTTAGAAGGAAATGATTTGATTAGTTCTAAGATCGGAAAAATAATTGAGCACTTTTCATATCCTTTTG
>DUAL01000074.1 GCA_012960835.1 Flavobacteriales bacterium
ACCTATTTCAGAGATCGACAGAACTATGCGCTCGAATGCAAAATCAGTAAATTTTGGAATTATTTATGGCATTTCTGCTTTCGGTCTCTCCCAAAACATTGGTATAAGTAGAACAGAGGCCAAGAAAATAATTGATGAATATTTTCAAGAGTTTCCCAAAGTAAATGAGTATATGGATTTCTCGATTGAAAAGGCAAGAGAAAACGAATTTGTAGAAACCATTTTAGGAAGAAGAAGGTATTTAAAGGACATTAATTCAAGAAATGGGATGCTAAGAGCAATGGCTGAGAGAAATGCAATAAACGCCCCAATTCAAGGTTCAGCTGCCGATATAATAAAAAAAGCAATGATTGATATTCAAAGGGAAATGGAGAAAATACAAATGAAATCCAAAATGTTATTGCAAGTACATGATGAACTTGTTTTTGATATGCACAAAACGGAAGAAGAGGTGCTTAAAAAACTAGTAAAGAAAAATATGGAACAAGCAGTTCAATTGAGAGCCCCTCTTATTGTTGATTTAGGGGAAGGAAATAATTGGTTAGAGGCGCACTAAAAAAGCTATTTTCTATTTTGTATAAATAAACTATACATTGCAACCAACGCAATAACTCCAACAAAAGAACTTCCTGCATCTTGGATGTTTCCAACAGGATCCCATCCCAAAATCTTATCATCAATCAGAAGTTGCACAATAATACCCAAACAAAGAAAATAAAGTGAGAGCGTGATTCCCTTTTTTAGTAAGTCTAGAATTTGCTTAAAAAGTTTTTCCATAATCTGTGTCTTATAAATATTTTCCAAACTTAAACTATAATTACGAGTTAACAAAATTTGTTGTTAAAATAAAATAGCCCTACTCGATATGTAGGGCTATTTTATTTATTTAACTAAAAATCTAATCTACCCACGTAATAGTCCAAATAGAACGCAAATTCCAACAAGTCCTGCAAAACCAGAACCTCCCAGACTATTAAGTATATTCATCACATTGTCAATAACAGTGATTCCAAACATTGCGCCTCCTCCAAAAAGGATTTCAACTGCAACACCAAGACCCAACACAGTCATAATAAGACCAGTCAAACCTTTAAAAAAACCGTTAAAGTACTTAAATACATTGTCCATAATTAAAAATTTTTTGGTTAATACTACCCCAAACATAAAGGATATATTGCTTGTTGAGCTGTTTTTGTGAGATTTTTCTATTATTTGCGCTTTTTCGTCCTTTATTCATATTACTAAAAGCAGTAGATATTTAAAAACTCAAAAATCAGATAGGTAGAGATAATAAAGGTGAAAATAAGGATAAAAATTACATCCCCTTTTTAACATTTTATTGTTAAAAATAGCAAGTATCTGTAAATAGTTGATAATCAGCAGAAAAAAGATAAATATGGCTAAATATGGGCTTTTTTTAAAGCCATTATTTAAAATCTCTTAAATTCAGAATAATTTCATCAAAATCGTTCTTTTTTGCAATAATTTGGAGTATTCTGAATACAACAGATTTGACGGAAAACAGTTCCTGATTGGCGTAATAATCCATAAATTTTTGATGTAATGGGAAGAACTCCGAATCAGATTTCCTTATTTCCTTTTGCATATTAGTATCTACTACTCCTGGATGAATTGAAAATACTTGTAAATTTTTATGCTTTTCTTCTGCAATAACCTGGATTAGCATATCTAGTGCAGATTTAGTAGCGCAATAAGTACTCCAAGAAGAAATTGGACTATTTGCCGCTCCTGATCCTATATTTATAAGTAGTTTGATATTGTCAGCATAGGCATTAATGAATTTTCTACTGAGTAGAGTAGGACTAATAATATTTAGATTGTATTCCCCAATAATCTCCTTTTCAGATTTTTTATCAATTGGAAGAATGCTACCGATAGTTGCGGCATTATTTACAAGTAGTACTTCAGTAGTTGCTTTAAGTTTTGGAAATTTAATTCTTTGCACTTCTTCCAAATCACTTAAATCAATTTTAGTGAAAGTAAAGTTAGCATGCTTAATTTGATTAGTTCTAGAATAACCAAACACTAAATATTTTTCACTTAGCAGTAGTTTGGCCAATGCTTTCCCAATACCACTTCCTGTACCCGTTATCAGTGCTACTTTTTGCAATTATAGTTTATTAAGGGCATTTTCTAAATCAGCAACTAGGTCTTCAATATCTTCAACTCCTACACTTAATCTGATTAAAGAATCCACTACTCCTGTTTTTTCTCTTTCATCTTTTGGAATTGCGGCATGTGTCATGCTTGCTGGGTGCCCTATTAAAGATTCCACACCTCCCAAACTTTCAGCTAAAGTAAAATAATGAGTGGTTGAAACAACCTTAATAGCATCTTCTAATTTGTTCCCTTTTAAGTTAAAGGATACCATCCCTCCAAAATCATCCATTTGTTTTTTAGCTACTTCATGGTTGGGGTAGGTTTCAAATCCTGGCCAATATACCTCCCCAACTTTTGGATGGTTTTTTAAGAAGTTGGCAATTACTTTTCCGTTTTCGCAATGCCTTTGCATTCTAAGGTGTAAAGTTTTTATTCCTCTGAGCACCAAGAAAGAATCCATTGGACCAGGAACGGCTCCACAAGAATTTTGAATTGTGTATAATCTTTCGGCTAAGGCTTCATCCTTACAAATTACTGCCCCCATTACTACATCCGAATGACCACCCATGTATTTGGTAAGTGAATGCATTATAATATCAGCTCCTAAATCTAAAGGTCTTTGCAAGTATGGAGTCGCAAAAGTATTGTCCACCACAAAAAGCAGTTTATGCTTTTTTGAAATTTGTCCTAATTTTTCAATATCTATAATATTGAGCATTGGGTTGGTTGGGGTTTCCGCCCAAAGCATTTTGGTATTTTTAGTTATTAAGGCTTCAGTTTTATCTGCATCATCCATTCCAATAAAATGAAATTTGATACCATAATTTTCAAAAATTTGGGTAAAAATTCTATACGTTCCACCGTATAAATCATTGGTTGAAATAACTTCATCACCAGGAGATAATAACTTAATAATAGCATCAATTGCACTCATTCCACTCCCAAAGCAAAGCCCATATTTTCCATTTTCCAAAGCTGCTAAATTTTCCTCCAAAACATTTCGGGTGGGATTTCCAGTTCTGGAATATTCATATCCTTTATGATCGCCAGGAGAGGCTTGAATATAAGTTGAGGTTTGGTAGATTGGCGTCATGATTGCCCCAGTAGTTGGGTCGGCCTCTTGGCCTGCATGTATAGTTTTTGTTCCGAATTTCATTTTAATTTATCATTTGATTTATACAGAGCAAATCTATCAAAATTTGAAGAATTTAATTTTACTTTTGTCATAAAATATCTCTTTTGAATAAAACACTTTTAGCCCATCTTTCACTCCTAGTAGCAAATTTAATTTATGCTATAAACTACACTTTCGCTAAAGATGTAATGCCTATCTATATAGAGCCTTCTGGCTTTATATTACTAAGAGTAATAGGGGCATTATGTTTATTTGCAATTGCTTATTTTGTATTTGTAAAAGAAAAAGTAGAGCGAAAAGATATTCTAAAGTTTGCTATTTGTGGTGTTTTTGGAGTGGCCATTAATCAATTGTTATTTTTTGAAGGATTGAATTTAACCACTCCTATAAATGCAGCAATCATCATGACTTCAAATCCTATTTTGGTTATGATTATGTCTTTTTTAATTATTAAAGAAAAGATAACTTTCAGAAAAGGATTGGGGATATTACTTGGAATAATAGGGGCTTCTGCCTTAATTTTAAATGGAGGTGATATAAGTTTAGACACCAACATGCAATTAGGTAATTTATTTGTTCTTATCAATGCGACAAGTTATGGTCTGTATTTAGTGATTGTAAAACCTATGATGGTAAAATACGATCCAATTACTGTAATGTTTTATGTATTTTCATTCGGACTACTCTATGTAATCCCATTTGGTTTTTCCAATTTAGCAGTTGTCAATTGGAGTATTATCCCCACTACTATTTATTGGGAAATTGCTTTTGTGGTAATTTGCACTACTTTTATTGCCTATTTATTTAATTCTTCTGCCCTAAAACAACTCAATCCCTCAACAGTGAGTATTTATATTTATTTACAGCCGATATTGGCAACATTATTTGCTATTTTCAGAGAGAGCGACACCTTAGATGAAACAAAAATTATAGCTTCAATTATTATATTTACAGGCGTATATTTAGTAAGTGTTCGCTCCTTAAAGGCAAGAAAGCAGAAACTTTCCTAAATTTGTAAAAATTTTATAAAATGATTCAATCAATGACGGGCTATGGAAAAGCCGAACTAAATTTAACAAATGCTAATTTTACTATTGAAGTAAAATCGCTTAACTCCAAACAAATAGACGCCAGTGTAAAGATGTCATCTGTTTATAGAGATAAAGAAATAGGACTTAGAAAATTGCTTTCTGAAAAATTACAAAGAGGAAAAATTGAACTTTCTATTTGGAGGGAAAAGTCAGAATCATCTTCTAATTACAAGATAAATACTGCAGTAATAAAAGGATATCATCATCAAATATTACAATTGAAAAAGGATTTGGGATTAAAATGGAATATGTGGACTTTGACTCCATTTAAAGCTGAATCCACTGATATTATCCCCGCTTTATTAAAGATGCCTGATGTACTTACAAAAGGAGAGGAAAAATCGGATGATAATGAATGGGAAGAAATTGCTAAGGGAGTAAATACTGCAATTGATAATTTATTGCAATTTCGAATGGATGAGGGAAAGAAATTGGAAGAAGATATTACCTCAAGAATTAATACTTTGGCTAGATTGTTAACGGAAATTGCTCCTTTTGCAAAACAAAGAATTGAAAAGGTGAAAAAAAGTTTGGCGGATAAATTAGCCGAGATTGACACTAAGAATATTGATGAGAACAGATTTGAGCAAGAACTCATCTACTATTTAGAAAAACAAGATATAACAGAAGAACAGGTCAGGCTAGATGCACACCTTAATTATTTTACCAAAACCATGAATAGCGCATCCCCTAATGGAAAAAAATTAGGATTTATAGCACAAGAAATTGGCAGAGAAATAAATACTATTGGCTCCAAATCATCAGATGCAGAAATGCAGAAACTTGTAGTACAGATGAAAGATGAACTAGAGAAAATTAAGGAGCAACTCTTAAACATCTTATAGTGGGAAAGCTCATTGTAATATCAGCTCCATCAGGGGCAGGGAAAACTTCCATAGTTCATTTTTTGTTAGGAAAAACGGATGTACTTTCTTTTTCCGTTTCGGCTTGTAGCAGAGCAAGAAGGGACAATGAAACAGACGGCATAGATTATCATTTTTTAACAGTAGATGAATTTCAAAAAGAGATAAAAGAGGATTCCTTTTTAGAGTGGGAAGAGGTGTACAAAAATCAGTATTATGGCACCTTAAAATCAGAAGTGGAAAGAATTTGGAAGGAAGGGAAAACAGTAATTTTTGATGTGGATGTAGTGGGAGGACTCAACATAAAAAAGCAATACCAAAAAGAATGTTTGTCTATTTTTATCATGCCGCCATCCCTTGCAGTTTTGGAAGAAAGATTACAAAAAAGAGGTTCAGAATCTAAAGAATCATTACAGAAAAGAGTAGCAAAAGCAAAGGAAGAAATTGCAAAAAGAATGGAATTTGATCAAGTGATTTTAAATGATGATTTTGAAGTGGCCTGCATGGAAACCATGGAAGTAATCCAAAAATTTATCGAATGAAAATAGGACTATTTTTTGGCTCCTTTAACCCTATGCATATTGGGCATAAAGTAATTGCTTCTTATATGGCAGAGTTTTCAGATTTGGAAAAAGTTTGCTTTGTTGTATCTCCTCAAAACCCACTTAAACAAAAGCAAAGCTTATTGGATCAGTACCACCGCTTGATGATTATAAGAATGGAAGTAGAGGACAATCCGAAATTACAAGTTTCAGACATTGAATTTAAAATGCCACAACCTTCTTATACCATTGATACTTTGGTGCGTTTGAAAGAAGAACATCCTGAAAATGAGTATGCACTTATAATGGGTGCCGATAATTTGCAGAATTTCCATAAGTGGAAAAATTACAAACAGATTTTAGCTGACTATTCCGTTTATGTATATCCTAGGCCAGGCATTGAAATAAGCGGAACACATGAAAATATTCAAATAGTAAAAGGAGTTCCTCAAATGGAAATCTCCGCGTCCTTTATTAGAAACGCTATAAAGCAGGGACAAGATGTTTCTTATTTGATGCCAGAAAAAGCATGGAAATATATTGATGAAATGAATTTTTATAAAAAATAAATATGCTAAAAAAGATATTTTTATCAAGCATTATTTTTTCTTTTTTTTCTTGTAGCTATATTAGAACTAAGCATATTACAAAGGAAAAAGAGTGGCATGATTATCTTCCTGCTACAACACCTATTAATGTCACTATTGATGCTGTTATTGAGGACGCCAAGAATACATCTATGTCCAATACTTTAGAGATAGGAGAATCATGGACAGATCCTAATGGACAAGAATGGATTCAAAGAAATGGTTATAAAATAATGATTGCTAATCAGGCTTATACAGGTTGGTGGATATATGGAGAAGGACAACATATTTTTAAAGATGAACAAACTTTGGGAGAATGGGAGCTTACTTTCCCTAATGAAAATATGCAAGAGTTGGTTGAACTTTATTTGGCAGTATGCGAAATGGAATATTTCCCTATGGAATGCAATATGATTGGACATTTAAATAACGACACCCTAAAAGTTATTGACTTTGAAATTACCTATATACAGGGATGTGGGGAGTAGTGAATATTTCTCTGCATTATCCAATCTATTAACCTAACTTTGCAAAAAATAATTACAAACAAGGAATTCCTTATATGAAATTTGAAGATTTAAACTTACACCCAACGTTACTAAAAGCGGTAAAAGACCAAAATTATACTACTCCAACTGAAATTCAAGAACAAGCAATTCCTTTAATCCTAAAGGATAATGATGTGCTTGGCAGTGCGCAAACTGGAACAGGAAAAACTGCTGCATTTGCCTTACCTATTTTGCATCACTTGATAAACGAAAAAAGGAATAATAGTAAAACAAAAATAAGAGTTTTGGTAGTTACACCAACTCGTGAACTTGCGATACAGATTGGAGAAAATTTTACAGTTTATTCAAAATACACTAACATAAAAAATACCGTAATTTTTGGTGGGGTAAAACAAGCTACTCAAACGAATGCACTTAGTAGAGGAGTAGATATTTTGGTGGCAACTCCTGGGAGGTTGTTGGACCTTATGGGGCAAGGATTTATATCATTAAAAGATGTTGGTTATTTTGTGTTGGATGAAGCGGATAGAATGTTGGATATGGGCTTTATACATGATATTAAAAAGCTATTGGAAAAATTACCAAACCAAAGGCAATCCTTGTTCTTTTCGGCTACTATGCCCAATAGTATTCTAACACTTTCTAATACTATTTTGCGTAACCCAAAAAAGGTAGCAGTACACCAAGTTTCAACTACTGCCGATACTATTCAGCAGTGTATTTACTACACGAATAAAAGTGATAAAAAAGATTTGTTATTCCATATTTTAAAGGATAAAAACATCAATCAAATTTTGGTGTTTTCAAGAACCAAACATGGTGCGGATAGGATTGTTCGTAATTTGAAAAAGAAGCATATTGAGGCAGCTGCAATTCATGGGGATAAAGCCCAGAACCAAAGACAAAGGGCTTTACAATCCTTTAAAAATTTAGAGATTAGAGTATTGGTGGCTACTGATATTGCGGCAAGAGGAATTGATATTGATAAACTAAGTTATGTGCTTAATTATGATATACCAAACGAGCCAGAAACTTATGTGCACAGGATTGGAAGATGTGGTAGAGCAGGGGAAGAAGGAGTTTCAATTTCAATTTGTGAGCCAGAAGAAAATGAATACGTTAGAGATATTGAAAAGTTAATCAAGCAGAAAATTACAGACGTTAAAGGGCATCCTTTCCCACAAACAGATAAGCCTATGAATGCTAAGGAAAAAAAGGAAGCTGAAAAGGAAAAAAACAGAAAGAAACAAGAGTTTTTTGCCAACAGAAATAAAAAGAGAAATGCTGGAAAATCAAATCCCAGATATAAGAGGAGGTAATTTATAATGAATGATAAAAGTAACAAGGAAAATTTTCAAGTCAATAATCCATTACACGGAATAAGGTTAATTGATATCCTTGAATATTTAGTGGATGAATACGGTTGGGAAGATTTGGGATACGAAATCAATATCAATTGTTTTACGAATAATCCTTCTATAAAATCGAGCCTGAAGTTTTTAAGAAAAACTAGGTGGGCAAGAGATAAGGTAGAGCGCCTTTACCTGAAAACGATTAAGGAGTAAAATCTAGAATTGACTAAATCTTAATGAGTATGGGGATGACCATCACCATGGGAATGTTCATGCTTACTATTGTCTGATTTAATGAGTGGTTCATTTTTTAATTCCTGTGGGGCTAATTGATGTTGATGATGACCATGGTCAATAAAATAGCCATTAACTTGATAAGCTAATAAAACAATACCTGCTACAACTAATATCCCATTTGATATTTTGGATATTATATCAAAGGACTTTCCTCTAAGCAATGAAAGTAGTGGGAAAACGATTATTAATACGGCTATTTGCCCAAATTCCACCCCTACATTAAAAGACAATATTTGAGATAAAGACAAATTAATACCTGAAGCAACTGCTACTTCTTGTAGTTTTGTTGATAAGCCAAAGCCATGAATTAATCCAAATATAAAAACCATTAAAATTAAATTGGGAGGATTAACAGAAAAGTACTTTTTAAAACCATCCAGATTTTCAAATCCTTTATAGACAACACTGAATGCAATTACAGCATCAATTAAATACGTATTTGCTGTAATGCCATAAAAAGTGGCAAAAACAAGCGTGATACAATGCGCAATTGTAAAGGCGGTTATAAATTTAAAAATATCAGAATAGTTGCTAAGAAAAAACACAACTCCAATTAAAAATAAAATATGATCATATCCTGTAAGCATATGCTCTGCACCAAAATAAATAAAATCCATTAATGAGGCATCAGCCATAGCATCAATTATTGATTTTGAAACGCCATGAGCCCATCCAATCAAAGGCATAAATAGTAATAGGACTAATAGTTTTTTCATGTAAACAAAGGTATAAAAAAAGGAACCTTATTCGGTATAAATTACTTCCAACAAAGTTTGCCCCACCGCATTTAAGGTGTTTTTATCTATGTTATCCATATCATCTTTATGGGTATGCCAATGCTTGTTAAAATTATTTTCAGTGGCTGGGTCGTACTCAATAATATCAATGGTTGGGATACCTGTAATAGCATTTACATAATAATGGTCGTCCACAATTTGTTTGCTGTTCTGGTACACAAAATGATTCCCAAATCCTAATTTGCTGGCAGTTCTCCATACCTTTTGCAAGATATTTGATCCATAATAGAATGAGATTTGTTCTTGCCTAAAAGTGGCATCTTTTGCTCCAACCATATCCAACAAAATTCCATAACGAGCAAAGTAGTTTGGCTTATGCGGATTGTTGCTCCAATATTGCGAACCTAAGCACCAAGAATCTTGCATAATAGGAAATTTGGAATTTTCAGGTTGCCCATAATCTTCTGCATCAAATAATATTATATCCAATCCAATTTTAGGTTTTTTAATACTGAACTGGCGAGCCATTTCTAACAAAACACCAACCCCACTTCCTCCATCATTTGCTCCAAGTATTGGGCTATTTTGATTTTCAGTATCATGGTCGGCAATATGTCTGCTATCCCAATGGGCAAATAGGGCAATTCTATTATTTTTCTCAGGAGAAAAAGAGGTGATAATATTTTTTAGGGTATGATTTTCCCCGTCATAAGTTGTGATTAGCGCTTCTTGTACAATTACATTTGGAGTGTAAGTTTTCAGTTTTTTTTCTAACCAAATGGCACAATTTTTCCAGCCTTTACTAGAAATTACTCTTGGCCCAAAACTGACTTGTTTTGCTACAAAAGTATAAGCCGAATCCGCATTAAAAGTAGGGACTTCAATTTTTGCTTTTGGTTTTTTAGTAGTCTTTTTTTGTTGAGGTTCTGTGGAGCAGGAGGAAATAAATAAAATTATGAGTAAACCGAACACACCCCTAGCCCCTCTTTTTAGAGGGGAAGTTTTGTTAAAAATCTCATATCTCAAATCTATCATCTCAAATCTAATTCTTAACCTCCCAACTACTTTCTTCTCTACCATCTTTTACTTGGATATTGAGTTTGCTTAATTCCTCACGAATCAAATCAGCAGAATCAAAATCTTTATTTGCTTTGGCATTTTCTCTGAGTTTCAAAACCAATTCCATCACTCCATTTGTCAAATCATTTTCGCTACTTTCTTTTGCTGAGATGAAGCCTAAAATATCAGTAACAAAAGTAGTAAAGAGGTATTTCATTTTTTCTAAATCAGTAGCATTCAAGCTTTCTTTTCCATCTTTTACTGAGTTGATGATACGTACACCATCAAATAAATGGGCAATGAGAATAGGAGTGTTAAAATCATCATCCATTGCCGCATAGCACTTTTGTTCCAATTCATTTACATCAAAAGTGGAATTTTCAGAAGATGATAATTCCTCTAAAGTTTCCATGGCATTCATCAGTTTTGTAAATCCTTTTTCGGCTGCTTGCAGAGCTTCATTGCTAAAGTCCACTGTACTTCTGTAATGTGCTTGCAAAATGAAAAAACGAATGCACATTGGGGTGTAGGATCTTTCCAATTTCGTATGACTTCCTGTAAAGAATTCTTCCAAATTGATAAAATTTCCTAAGGATTTTCCCATCTTTTTTCCATCAACCGTAATCATATTATTATGCATCCAATAGTTTACCGGATTACAATTGTTGCAAGCGTTTGATTGTGCAATTTCCGCTTCATGATGTGGAAAAACTAAATCCATTCCTCCACCATGAATATCAAAATTCTTGCCTAAATATTTTTCACTCATTGCCGAACATTCCATGTGCCAACCTGGGAATCCTTCTCCCCAAGGGGAAGTCCACCTCATGATGTGTTCAGGATTTGCTTTTTTCCAAATGGCAAAATCCACTGCACTCTTCTTTTCAGATTGACCGTCCAAATTACGCGTTCCCTCCAAAGTATCTTCCAAATTTCTTCCAGATAAAGTTCCATAAGGATACTTTTCATTATACTTATTTACATCTAAATAAACAGAACCATTTACTTCATAGGCAAATCCGTTTTCCAAGATTCTTTTTACCATTTCAATTTGTTCAATAATATGGCCTGTGGCTCTCGGCTCGATTGATGGAGGTAAGCAATTTAACTTTTCCATTGCTTTGTGATAACTGAGGGTATAAAACTGCACAATCTCCATAGGTTCCAATTGCTCCAAGCAGGCTTGTTTTGCAATTTTATCTTCCCCCTGATCAGCATCATTTTCAAGGTGCCCTGCATCAGTGATGTTTCTTACATACCTAACTTTATAATCGGCATGTTTTAGGTACCGGAAAACTACATCAAAAGTAATTGCTGGGCGAGCGTGACCTAGATGTGGATCGCCATAAACAGTAGGTCCGCAAACATACATTCCTACATGATTTTCTACAATAGGTTTAAAGATTTCCTTCTTTCGACTAAGGGTATTGTATATTTGTATATCTCCTTTCATTAAGCAGTAATTTTATATTGTTTTTTCAGATTTATTATCATATCAGTTGTCATTTTTTCTAAATTATATTTCAATTCCCAACCCCAATCTTTTTGCGCAAAACTATCATTAATGCTTTGTGGCCAAGAATTTGCAATTTCCTGCCGGAAATCTGGCTTATACGACATTTCAAAATTAGGAATATGTTTTGAAACCTCAGCAGCAATCTGTTTTGGCGTAAAATTTATCCCAGCTAAATTGTAGGATGAACGGATTTTTACTTGCTCGACAGGCGCTTCCATTAACTCAATTGTAGCTCGGATGGCATCTGGCATATACATCATAGGCAAGGAAGTATTTTCACTCAAAAAACTCTGGTATTTTCCAGTTTTAATTGCCTGATGAAAAATATTAACCGCATAATCTGTTGTCCCACCACCAGGAGCTGATTTCCAGCCAATAAGCCCCGGATAGCGGAGACTCCTAACATCTACATTAAATTTATTGAAGTAATATTCACACCATCTCTCTCCTGCCAACTTACTAATACCATAAACCGTATTTGGTTCCATTATAGTGTATTGAGGAGTCATTTTTTTTGGAGTAGTATGGCCAAAAACAGCTATTGAAGATGGCCAAAATAGTTTTTTGATATGCTTTTCTTTAGACAATAACAAAATATTAGAAAGAGATAAAGTATTTAGTCGCCAAGCTAGCTCTACGTTTTTTTCACTTTTAGCAGAAAGCATTGCTGCCAATAAATAAACTTGATTGATTTTATATGATTTTATAATGTGATATATTTTATTTTTATCCAATGCATCTAATTCTATATAAGGGCCTCTCTTGTTCATCTTTTTAGAGTAAATAACTGTAGAATGAGCTCTCAATTTACTATTAACAGGATAAATATCTGATGCAATTACATTTGTTTCGCCATATATTTTTCGTAATGAAGTTACTAATTCTGATCCTACTTGCCCGGAGGCCCCTATGATTAATATACGATCACTCATTTATAAAATTATTTTGCACAAATATAATATAAACACTATACTCTCAGCAATAATTTTCTTATCAATAAAAATGATAGATTTTATATCTTTGCAAATAATTTAAAAGTAATAGATGGATCCAAATGGAGGTAAAAAAAGAATGTTTAATAAGCTGAGTAAGCAGCAAGCAATAGCAAAGCTTGAAGGCGAATCTTTTAAAAGAAAAACCCTTTCTTTTTACAGATATGTGATTTTGAAATCTCCATTTCAATTAAGAGATCAATTATATGTCCATTGGACAGAATTAGGCGTTTTGGGAAGAATTTATTTGGCCCATGAAGGGGTAAATGCACAGCTGAGTGTACCGGAACACAATTGGGAAGCATTTGTAAAAAATGTGCATGCTAATGAATATTTTGCAGCAATGCCATTTAAAATAGCGGTGGAGGATGATGGGCAATCTTTTTTTAAACTTACCATAAAGGTCCGTAATCAAATAGTGGCGGATGGCTTAAAAATAAATGAATATGATGTAACCAATGTTGGGAAGCATTTGGATGCTAAGCAATGGAACAAAGCCATGAGATGTGGTGCAACGGTGGTGGATATGCGCAATTATTATGAGAGTGAAATTGGAAAATTTGAAGGTGCAATATGCCCAGAAGCAGAAACTTTCAAAGAAGAATTACCAGCAGTAAAAAAGCTGCTAAAAGGAAAAGAACAGGAGCAAATTCTATTGTATTGTACAGGAGGAATAAGGTGTGAAAAAACTTCTGCCTACTTAAAACATCATGGCTTTAATGATGTTAGCCAGCTGCATGGTGGTATTATTGATTATGCCAGACAATTAGAAAAAAACGAGAAATTAGAAAATAAATTTGAAGGCAAGAATTTTGTTTTTGATGAGCGATTGGGCGAGCGAATTTCTGACAAAATAATCAGCAATTGTCACCAATGTGGCAAGCCATCCGATACGCATATTAATTGCCGCAATGTAAACTGCAATTTACTATTTATACAATGCGAAAATTGTAAAAAAGAAAATAAGGGATGTTGCTCGCCAGAGTGTATTAAAGTCGCAAATTTGCCAATAGAAAAACAAGAAGAAATCAGGAAAGGACAACAAAATAAAAAGCGTTTTCATAGCCACAGCAAAGTAGATTTAAGTAAAGCATTTAATAAAAAAAATGATTAGAATAACAAAAGCATTCAAACTGGAAATGGCACATGCCCTACATGGCTATGATGGGCTATGCAAAAATATTCACGGACATTCCTATAAATTGTGGGTAACTATAAGAGGAGAAATAAGAAATGAAAAAGGACATCAAAAGGATGGGATGGTGATGGATTTTGATGTTATCAAGCAAATTGTAAAACCAGAAATTATAGATAAATACGACCACTCTTTGGTTTTAAATGCTAATTCGCCACATGCTGCAATTGATTTGTCCGCATTTGAAAAAGTATTTTACCTGCCCTACCAACCTACTTCCGAAAATTTGGTGTTGGATTTTGCCAGCATAATTAAAGGCAAACTTCCATCTCATATAGAATTATACAAAATAGTTTTGTCGGAAACAGATACTTCCTTTGCAGAGTGGAATATGGAGGATATTTAATCTTCACTTACTTCAAGCAAGCGCCTACGATAAACCGAAAATAATTTGGATTTTGAAATATAGCCCACATATTTTCCTTTTTTGAGCACAGGGAGATTCCATGCCCCAGTATCTTTAAAAATAGCAGTTACTTCTTCCATTGTGTTATGGGTGGAAAGCACTCCCAGTGGCGCTCGCATCATGCTGGTAACCGTTTCACTTTGGTATAAACTTTGGTCGAACATAATCCCTCTTACATCATCCATAGCCACGATTCCTAAAAAAGTATTTTCACTATCCACTACAGGAAAAATATTCCGTTTGGAATTAGCAACAATTTTCACGAATTCTCCCAATATCATGGAAGGATTTACTATTGATAAATCTTTCTCTATTATTTTTTCCAATTTTATTCTTGATAAAATTGCCTTGTCTTTATGATGGGTAACCAAATCGCCTCTTTTTGCCAATTGCATGGTAAATACCGAATGTGGAACAAAATAAGTAGAAGTAATATAGGCAATGGAAGAGCTTATCATTAGTGGGATAAAAAGCTGATATCCAGATGTAATTTCTGCAATAAGGAAAATGGCAGTAAGTGGTGCGTGCATCACCCCAGCCATAAGTGCTGCCATGCCAACCAATGCAAAATGGCTTTCTGATAAATTATTAAGACCTAGAAAAGCCAAAGATTTTGAAAAAATGACTCCCAAACTAGCGCCCATAAAAAGTACTGGAGCAAAAATACCACCAACTCCTCCAGCCCCAATTGTTGCGGAAGTAGCAATCACTTTCAAAAGAAAAAGTCCAATCAAAAACAATAATAAATTTTGATTATTTTCTACTATATCAGCAGAATTTCCACTGGTTAATTTATTGATAAACTCATAACCCTCACCAAAAAGTGGTGGAAACAGATATATTAAAATACTAAGAATGCTTCCCCCTAAAATAATTTTCCAAAAGCGTTTTTTTATACGTTTGAATTTAGTAGTTACAAAAGTATAGCAGTGGTAAAAATAGACAGAAGTAAATCCTGCCAACAATCCTAATCCTACATAAAGTAATAAATCATTTAAAGCGAAACCACCTTGGATACTGACAGGCAATAATAACTCTTCCCCTAAAAAAAATCGACTTGTCATCACAGCAGAAACAGAAGCAAGTAAAAGAGGAATTAAAGATGCCATGGTTAAATCGAGCATAATTACCTCAATAGCAAAAATAATAGCAGCAATGGGTGCCTTGAAAATAGCGGCAATAGTTCCAGCAACTGCACAGCCAATAAGTAATGTTTTACTTTTATAATTGAGATGAAATAATTTTGACAGCCGAGAACCAATTGCCGAACCACTAACAGCTGTTGGGGCTTCCAAGCCAACCGAACCGCCAAAACCAACCGTAAGAGCAGAGGATATAATTGGCGAAAACATTTGATGCCACCGCATGATACTATTGCGCTTGGAGATGGAATACAAAATAGAAACAAAGCCTCTATTCCCTGGTTTTTTTAGGATGTATTTTAGAAATAAGTAAACAAGCGCTATTCCAATTAAAGGATAGAAGAAATACAAATAATCATTCCAATTTATCCTTATTCCAGTAGTTAGAAACTCCTCAATAAAGAAAACGGAATTTTTAATAATTACAGCAATTATTCCTGAAATTAGTCCAATGATAATACTCAGAATGTAAATAAATTGCTTGTGGTTTAGGTGCTTTAATCGCCAAACTAAAAAGCGTTTTAATAGCGACTTGTTTTCCATTTTAAAGAAGTCTAATATTTAACTCTTTCAATTGTTCCTCATCAATATCGGATGGCGAGTCAATCATCACATCTCTACCCGAGTTATTCTTTGGGAATGCAATAAAATCACGGATGCTTTCTTGTCCTCCCATTATTGCACATAAACGATCAAACCCAAAGGCAACTCCACCATGGGGTGGCGCTCCATATTCAAAGGCCTCCATCAAAAATCCGAATTGTTCTTTTGCCTCTTCTTCCGTAAATCCTAAATGCTTAAACATGAGTTGTTGCAAGGCTCTATCGTGTATTCTTATACTTCCACCACCTATCTCATTTCCGTTCATCACAAGGTCATAAGCATTGGCACGCACTGCTGCTGGGTCAGTATCTAGTTTTGCAATATCTTCTGGCTTTGGTGAGGTAAACGGGTGGTGCATTGCATGGTATCTTTCTGTGTCCTCATCCCATTCTAATAGTGGAAAATCCAACACCCATAAGGGGGCGAATACTTCAGGATTTCTAAGCCCTAGTTCTTCTGCTAAGTGCAAACGCAAAGTCCCTAAGGCCTTTCTTGTTTTGTCTACACCTCCTGCCATTATTAGTAATAAGTCACCAGGTTCACATCCTGCTTTTTCGGCCCAAGCTTTTCTAGCTTCTTCATCAAAAAACTTATCTACTGTCGATTTTGATGTTCCGTCCTCATTGTACTTGCAATAGATAAGTCCTGTTGCGCCAACTTGTGGTGTTTTTACAAAATTTACTAAGGTATCTAATTGCTTACGCGTATAATTCGCACATCCTTTTGCATTAATAGCAACTACTAATTCTGAATTATCAAATACCCCAAAATCTTTCCCTTGGCAAAGCGCATTCATTTCCACAAACTGCATATCAAAACGAATATCTGGTTTGTCTGAACCATACAATTCCATGGCATTATCATAAGTCATTCTTGGGAATTCACAGAGCTCAACTCCTTTTACTTCCTTAAGTAAATGGCGAGTTAATCCTTCAAACATATTCAGGATATCTTCCTGTTCAATAAAGGACATTTCACAGTCAATCTGAGTAAATTCTGGCTGACGATCAGCACGCAAATCTTCATCTCTAAAGCATTTTACGATTTGATAATATTTATCAATTCCACCCACCATGAGCAATTGCTTAAAAGTTTGTGGCGATTGAGGAAGGGCATAAAACTGCTTTTCGTTCATTCTACTTGGCACTACAAAATCCCTTGCTCCTTCAGGAGTGGATTTGATTAAGTAAGGCGTTTCTACTTCAATAAATCCTTGCTTATCCAAGTAATTTCTTGTTGCTTTCGACACTTGGTGCCTTAACATCAAATTCTCTTTTATCGGATTTCTTCTAATATCCAGATAACGATACTTCATTCTTATTTCATCCCCACCATCTGTTTCGTTTTCTATGGTAAAAGGAGGTGTTTTTGATTTGTTCAGGATTGTTAATTCACCTATTTCAATTTCAATTTCACCTGTAGGAATATTTTTATTTTTACTTTCTCTTTCTACTACTTTTCCTTTTATCTGAATCACAAATTCACGCCCTAATTTTCTGGCATCAGCACAAAGGTCCGCATTTACATCCATGTTAAAGGCCAATTGTGTAATTCCGTATCTATCCCTTAAATCCACAAAAGTCATTCCTCCTAAATCTCTTGTTTTCTGTACCCATCCGCTTAGGGTTACCTCTTCACCAACTTTGGAGATGTTTAATGTACCGCAATTATGTGTTCTCAACATTTTTAATTTATTTGCTTGCGAAATTACAAAACTAATTGTGTTAACTATCTTTGCACTATGGAAATTAAACCGTTTAATGATATTTATTTTATGAAAGAAGCATTGAAAGAGGCTGAGAAAGCATACGATAAAGATGAAGTTCCTGTTGGGGCTGTTATTGTTTGCGAGAATCAGATTATTGCCCGAGCTCATAATTATACTGAGGCACTAAATGATGTAACCGCTCATGCCGAAATGCAAGCTTTTACTGCTGCTGCTGATTATTTAGGAGGAAAATACCTAAACGAATGCACACTTTATGTTACCCTTGAACCCTGCATAATGTGTGGTGGAGCTGCTTATTGGGCACAACTAAAAAAGGTAGTCTATGGGGCAAAAGATGAAAAAAGAGGTTTTTCTTCTTTAGCAGAAAATATCCTGCACCCAAAAACCGAAATTGAAAGTGGTTTACTGCAAGAAGGATGCTCAAAATTATTGTCCGATTTTTTTAAAAGTAAAAGGTAAATAAGCGTATTTTTGCCAAAAAATTACAATTATGTATCCAGAAGAAATGTGTGCACCTATGCGTGAAGATTTAACCTCAGTAGGGTTTATTGCTTTACGTACTCCTGAATCAGTATCCGAACTATTAGATAAAAAAGAAGGTACCGTTTTAGTGATGGTAAATTCAGTGTGTGGTTGTGCGGCTGGTAATGCACGTCCGGCTGTAAAAATGACAACAGAGTTTGCTAAAAAAGTAGATACTTTTGCAACTGTTTTTGCAGGGCAAGATATTGAAGCAACTGCTAAAGCCAGAGAATACATGGCTCCATTTCCTCCCTCATCACCATCAATTGCTGTGTTTAAAGACGGTAAATTAGTTCACTGTATTGAGCGTCATCATATTGAAGGAAGGTCAGCTGAAATGATTGCTGATAATTTGAAAGATTGTTTCGATAACATCTGCTAATAGCAATCCTCTGATTTCAACTCTAAAATATTATGGGCAGTTGATGAAATTTCGCCTTTCAGCAACAGTTGTGTTTTCAGCTGTAATAGGGTATTTATTAGGGGCTGAAAGTCTTTCTCTTTTTGCTATTTCTTATCTGATAATTGGCGGTATTTTAGTAACAGGTTCGGCAAATGCATTCAATCAGATATTGGAGCAAAAGCACGATAAACTCATGGAGAGAACAGCTCAGAGACCTTTACCATTAGGGAATTTATCCTCACCTCAAGCCTTAGTTTTTGCTACTCTTATTGGTGGTATTGGTTTATTGGCATTGTACAGTGTTGTCCCAGGAGGTTTTAAAAGTTGCTTGTTTGGGGTGCTGTCAATATTACTATATGTTTTAGTGTATACCCCATTAAAACGGATATCACCTATCGCTATTTTTGTAGGTGCTTTCCCTGGGGCAATTCCCATTCTACTAGGATGGGTAGCGGCAACTAACGATTTTAGCCTTGTAGCAGGAGTGCTATTTGCTGTTCAGTTTTGTTGGCAATTTCCTCATTTTATTGCTATCTCTTGGGTGCAAGATGCAGAATATAAAAAAGCTGGATTTAAAATGATGTATGGAGGAAAAAAAGGAAAATACCCTGCACTTATTTCAATAGTTGCGTCCCTATTTATGACAATCATTTCCGTTATACCATTTTTTTGGAATTATACCGATTTAACACTTTCAGTGTATGGCGCAAGTTCAGTATTTGTTTTAGGTATTTGGTTTACACTTAAATCCGTCAAACTATATAATAATACTGACGATAAGAGCGCATTAAAAGTAATGCTAAGCTCATTTGCCTACTTGCCTATTATGCAAATTATCTATGTGCTGGATAAATTTTTAATGCAATAAAAAAAGATGAAAAAACAAGATTCAATATTTGTACCACTGATTATTGCTTTGTCGGTAATTATTCCAATTGCAGTTGCGGTATTAATGTTATTCCCAACTGTTTTTCATATCGAGTCAGAAAGCATTGACTTTAGCTCATTGCCTTTCTTTCATGCCATCTTGAATGGATCAACAGCTGTTTTACTATTCACAGGTTTTATCCTGATAAAAAATAAAAAAACGAATTTGCATAAAGCAGCCATGTTATCTGCTTTTGTGTTGTCATCCGTATTTTTAATTTCTTATGTTTTCTCAAAATTAGTACTTGATCACGGAAACACAAAATATTTAGGAGAATATATAATTACTTATCGTTTCATTCTTATTTCTCACATCTTGTTGTCAATTCCTGTTTTGCCATTGGCAATGTTTTCAATATACAGGGGGTTGACTGGTGAAATAGAGAAACACAAAGCTATTGTAAAATGGACTTTCCCAATATGGATGTATGTGGCGATTACGGGTGTTTTGGTGTATGTATTTATGGCGCCTTATTATTAAGATTTATTTTTTAAGCACAGTAGATACTTTAAAATAGTCAGAATCTTTCTGAGGGGCATTTTTCAGAGCTTCCACTTGTGAGATAACTGCTCGTATTTCATCTTCCCTCAGCACATTTACTTCTTCACTTAAATAAATAAGCGGTTCAACACCTTCCGTGTCAATCTCACTTAATTTATCTACAAAACCAATAATTTTTTCCAAATCAGCTTTCATTAGTTCAGCTGATTTTGCATCAAATTCCAACTTTGCCAAAGCGGCAATATCTTCTATTAGTTTGTTAGTTATTTTCATCTCTTTTCAATTGTTCAAAAATAGTATTGTAAACTGTGTTATTCAAATTTTCTAAGGAATTGTTTTCATTTATTTTAATAGGCGCATGAATTTTAATCCTTACAATTCCTGGCCTTCCTTTAAAATATTCTTGGGGAAATATTTTTTTATTATCAGCCAAAGTGATTGGTACAATTTTTACACTTTTTTCAATAGCTAAACGGAAAGGTCCGTTTTTAAATGGTTTTAAAAAAACTTCTTTTTTAGGAATTCCTCCTTCCGGAAAAATACACATACTAATCCCCTCATCTAATTTAATTCCTGCCTTAATAAAAGCAGCATAAGTATCTCTTATTTTGCTTCTATCTACAATTACACTATTGTTTTTATAAAACCAGCCAAATAGGGGAATGCTTGCAATTTCAGCTTTTCCCATAAATTGTAAAGGGATTGGCAATACTGCCAGAATAAGGGGAATGTCTAATGTAGAAACATGATTAGGGCAAAATATATAATGTTCATCTTTGCTCAACTTTTCTTCCCACTCAACTTTTGGAAAAATAAAGGATAAACAAAGTGTTAGTTTTGACCAATAGCGAGCTAAGTGGCAAACTGTTTTATGATTTTGACAGATGGAAGTGAAGAAAAAAAGAAGCGGAATAAAAATCAAAAAACCACTAAAAAATACCAGTAAAAACCACAGTCGCCAAAGCGTACTAAAAAGATACCCTATCCATTTCATTCGGCAAAGATAAAAATCCTATTTTTACAACATCAAATATTATTGTTAATGGCAAGAATACTTACAGGAATAAAAAGCACAGGAAGACCACATTTAGGTAATTTGTTGGGTGCGATAATTCCTGCAATAGCACTTTCAAAAGATAATAAAAATGAAAGTTTATTTTTTATTGCGGATTTGCACTCTTTTACTACAATAAGGGATGCCCAAGAATTAAAAGAAAATACTTATGCCATTGCTGCTGCTTGGCTTGCTTTTGGTTTTGATACAGATAAAAATTTGTTTTATCGGCAGTCGGATGTTACTGAGGTAACCGAACTGACTTGGTTTTTGAACTGCTTCACGCCTTTCCCTATGCTTGCCAATGCACATTCCTTTAAAGATAAATCGGATAAATTATCGGATGTAAATGCAGGGCTTTTTACTTATCCAGTTTTGATGGCGGCTGATATTTTGTTGTATGATGCTAACATAGTTCCTGTTGGGAAAGACCAAATGCAGCATTTGGAAATCACTCGTGATATTGCCGGAGCTTTCAATCATAAATATCCAAACTCTTTTGTAATTCCTGAAACAAAAGTAGATGAAAGAGTGATGATTGTACCGGGAACTGACGGACAAAAAATGAGTAAATCCTATAATAATGGCATTGATATTTTCCTATCGGACAAGAAATTAAAGAAGCAAATAATGGGCATAAAAACAGATTCTACGCCAATGGAAGAGAAGAAAAATGCGGAGGATTGTAATGTATTTCAATTGTATAAATTATTGGCTACTGAAAAGCAATCAGAAAATTTAAAAGCAAAATATGCTGCTGGTAATTTTGGTTATGGCCATGCAAAACAAGAACTCTTTGATTTGATTTGTGATAAATATACGGCAGAGAGAGAAAAGTTTAATCACCTAATGGAAAACAAAGATATTATTGAAAAAGAACTCCAAAAAGGAGCAGAAAAAGCTAGGGTAATTGCTCGTGAGGTTTTAACAAGAGTGAGAACAAATATTGGCTATTGATAAACGAATTATCGATTTTATAAAAGCACATCACCTTCTTGCATTAGCGACAAGCAAAGACAACACGCCCTATTGTGCCAATTGCTTTTATGTGTATGATGAAAAGAAAAATTGGCTGATTTTTTCTTCCGATACCAAAACCAGACACGCCCAAGATTTTATAGCAAACCCAAATGTGGCCGGAACCATTGCACTAGAAACAAAAGAGATAAGTAAAATACAAGGGGTGCAATTGCTGGGAACAATATTAGAATTAAGAGAAGAGGAATTGAAAATTGCTAAAACAAAATACTTAAAAGCATTTCCTTATGCAGAAAAAATGAAAGCCCAACTTTGGGCAATGCAACTTACTTTTATAAAAATGACACATAATAAATTAGGATTTGGGAAGAAGTTAGTTTGGCAGAAATAACTATCTGTTTCTATACTTCTCAAAAAGCTCCTTTTGGTGGTTGTTTAAATCTATTGGCTTTCCTTTAATAAAAGCATTTTCCACATTGTTTGTTCTCATATCTAGTGCATCCCCTGTGCTAATAAAAAAAGTAGCCTCTTTTCCATGTTCAATGGAGCCAACTTGCGTATCTATTCCTAAAATTTTGGCGGTATTTAAAGTAATTGCAGAAATGGCATCTTCATAATCCAGACCATAAGCCACAGTAGTACCGGCTGAAAAGGGCAAGTTTCTGGCACCCATTGCTTCCATATCCCCTTCATAGCTAAGACAAAACAAAATCCCTGCTTCTTTTAATTTTTTACTTTGTGTAAACGGTTCATCAATGGGGCTATCTTGGCTTTCGGGAAGTCGGTGCACCCTATTTAAAATTAAGGAAATATTTTTTTCTTTCAGTAAATCCACAATTTTTAAGGCATCTTCCGCCCCAACAATTACTACTTTTTTGATGTGTAATTCGCTTGTCATTTTAATTGCTTTTCGCATATCTTTGGCATAATCGGCATGTATGTAAAGCGTTTTACTTCCACTGAAAAGCCCTTTCATGCTTTCCATTCGCAAATCCATAATATTAGCCGACTTGGCATAGGCCTCTGCTTTTGTAAAAAAGGTTTTTATCTCCTGAGTTCGCTTATTATATTTATCATTCTTTTTACTTTCTCCTGGCTCTGCCCACCAACCACTATAATGATAAGAATTAGGCCAATTCAGATGCAAGCCATCATCCGCCCTAAGCACTGCATCTTCCCAATTCCAACCATCTAAATGAATTACAGAAGATTGCCCAGAAATGGTTCCCCCTCTTGGCGTAACTTGGGCTATAAGCACTCCATTGCTTCTAATGGTTGTAATAATTTTTGAATCGGTATTATAAGCAATAAGTGAGCGAACATTCGGATTAAGTGCTCCCGTTTCTCTATAATCATGCGTAGCCCTTACCTGCCCAATTTCAGTAATTCCTAAGGTAGTATTTGGCACAATAAAAGCAGGGTAAATGTGCTTGCCGTTTAGCTTGATTATGGTATCGTAAGCAGTAGGGTTTATTCGGATAATACTTGCGTCAGCTACCAAAGAGAATTTTCCATCTTCCACACTTATGGCAGAGTTCTCAATTTTTAGTCCGTTTCCTAAATGAGCTATACCGCCCAAATACAAAACATGACTTTGTGCAAAAATAGTTTGTACAAAAGCGATACAGAATATAAATACAATCAGTTTTCTTATCATGGTTCTAAGGTTTCACAATGGTATAGTTTTTCTTCTTTTTTTTCTGGTTTCTTCTTTTTACCTTTATCACTTATCATTTTTTTAATGATACGCATTCTCTCACTCAAATTTTGCTCTCTTAATTGTATATCTCTATCCTTATCAAATAGACTAATACCATCCACATAAGTTTGTTCTGCTTTAGCGTAAACCGATAAAGGATTATTGGACCAAATGACAATGTCGGCATCTTTCCCCACTTTTATGGAGCCCATTCTATCTTCCAAATGCAAGAGTTTTGCAGGGTTAAGTGTAATCATTTTCCAAGCATCTTCCTCAGTTGTTGCCCCATATTTCACTGCTTTTGCAGCCTCCTGATTTAGGCGCCTTCCCATTTCGGCATCATCCGAATTGATGGCCGTAACCACCCCAGCATTATTCATCAATGTCGCATTATAAGGAATCGCATCATTCACTTCAAATTTGTATGCCCACCAATCAGAAAAAGTAGAGCCGCCTGCTCCATGTTTGACCAATTTGTCGGCTATTTTATAGCCTTCCAATATATGGGTGAAGGTATTAATGGAAAAACGCATGGAATCCGCCACATGCATTAGCATATTTATTTCCGATTGCACATAGGAATGACAAGTAACAAATCGTTCACTTTTCAAAATTTCAACCAGTACATTAAGTTCTAAATCTTCTCTTGGCGATTCTGATTTTCTTTTCATTCCACTTGGCATGGCATTATACAAATCCCACTCCAATTGGTAAGTTCTTGCCCTGTAAAATGCATCATAAAAAACTTGCTCAACCCCCATTCTGGTTTGTGGGAATCGCACCTTATTAAAATCGCCCCAATTGGATTGTTTTACATTTTCGCCTAATGCAAATTTGATAAAACCATCTGCACCATCAATTTTCATTTCTTCGGCACTACTTCCCCATCTTAGTTTTATCAGAGCCGATTGCCCACCAATAGGGTTGGCCGAACCATGCAAAAGTTGTGAAGTAGTAACCCCTCCTGAAAGCTGACGATAAATATTAATATCATTTGCATTTATTACATCTCCTATTCGCACCTCAGCTGTAACCGCTTGACTGCTTTCATTTACCCCTCTTCTAATGGCAATATGGGAATGTTCATCAATTATACCACAAGTGATGTGCTTGCTGCTCGCATCAATTGTTTTTACGGTTACCTCTTTATCTAAAATTTCAGAAAGGTCAATTTCTTTTCCAATTGCAATAATTTTTCCATCTTTTATTACAACATCAGTATTTTCCAATATTCCTTCTGATTCGTTTGTCCACACTGTCGCATTTTTGAAAATGATAATTTCAGTTGTTGGCTTTTGTATAAACCCATAGGATTTATTAGGCATCCAGATTTTCGGGATAATACTATCTGTTTCTACTGTTATTTCTTTTTTCTTTTCTACAAAAAGAGAATCCCGCACCATTGAAAAAGTATGGAAAATACCATCTGCATCTTGATATCTTCCACTTATTTTTCTAGCAGAAAAAGTTCCAGCCAAACGAAAATTGCCTTCCTTTGTATTTACACTTATTTCATTTTCCGAAAAAGAAGTTTTAAGAGGTAATGAGTCCAATAAAAAGAGGATTGCTTTTGGCTTTTCCTTTGTTCCTTTTATGCTTACCATTTCATTTTCAAACTCATCAGAATTGAGCGTATAATATCCTCTTATATCAATTTCTTGTTTTTTGTTTACCACATATTTTTTCCCAGCAACCCAATTTTCATAAATAACGCCATCTTCAAAAATATCTTTTGAGCAAATAATAAAATTAGCAAACTTATCAGATTCAATACTCCCAATTAAGTTTTCAGCATTTACAAATTGAGCTGGAATTATTGTTAAAGCGGCAAGCGCATCCTTTTTAGAAAGACCTCTTTTTATAGCTTTTCGCAAATGAGTCAGAAAATCTTTAGTGTTTTTGTGCCCCGAACTTGTAAGCGAAAATACAATGTCATTATTGGCTAAAATAGCAGGATTATAAGGGGCGGTTTCCCAGTGTTTTAGTTGTTCGAGCGTAATGTTTTCAGCTTCCTCAGGATTTGCTACCTCATAGCTTTTAGGAAAATTGAGCGGTAAAATAAAAGAGAAGTCCGTTTCCTTAATTATATCCAACTGTTTATACTCATCCCCATTTCCTTTGATAATATAATCCACTTCAAATTCATCTGCTATTTTATAAATTCGTGAAATATCAAAAGCATCTTTTACTTCAAAAATTTGGGGTAAATTTTGCCCACTGTTAAATGCTTCAAACGAATAATTAATATCTTTAACTCCCTGGCTGTACCACTCTGCATCCAAATAAGTTTGCCTAAGCAGAGCAATACTTCCCATCAGGGAAGTAGGGTATCTCTGGCTGGAACTTCCTTTATTAAAAGAGTAATGGGCAGCCGCATTTTTTATCAAAATGTTTTGATGTTCCTTTTCTTCCGAGAGTAAAACCAATCCACCAGTGCCTCTAACTATTCCATCTTGTTGGTGGCTAAGCACTGTGCCAAATCCGATACTTCTTAAGCTTATAGCTTTTTTTCTGTCGTTTTTAAAATGGTTTGCAGCAATAATTTCTGGATGAATGGCTTGGTTCCAATGAAAAGCGCCCTCTTTTTTGCTAGTATATTGTGGACGGTTGCTATGCTCCCTTTCAGCTGTTTTTGGCAAACCATATTGGGTATTTAAATCGATAAAAGAAGCATAAATATAATCGCCCTTTAAATCTTTTACTATTGCACCTGTGGGGATTTGCACTACAGTATCTGCTTCCAGTATTTTATTTCCCTGAATCAATAAAATACCATTTTTTATTTCCTTATCAGAACTTACAATATGCGCATTTATAAAAGCATAAATTGGTTCGAACTCAGTTGCTACTCCATTTACCGGAAATGTTTCTTGTCCAAAAGCGGAAAGGTAAAAAACAGAAAGTAAAATAATGAATATTCGTTTTATCATTATGGTAAAATTAAAGCCGTGAATTTACAGATTTTTTATAAAGTGCCATGCATTTAAAAATCAATCTGTATAAAATTGGTATATTTGTATAAACAAAACACAGCACTTATGTCATTAACGATTCATCATTATCTTCCTTTTTTATTGATTTTTATGCTTGCGCTCTCCATTGTAAAATCTTTTTTAGTTGGCTATGCGGGCAAAGATTTATGTTTACAAAAATGTAAGATTTTATCTATTACCATGATTCTAGCTCATCTGCAATTGGTATTTGGAATAATTTTATTCTGCAAAAAATCATCTGATATTATAGATTGGTCAGTTGTTATGAGTCATTCAGACAGTAGATATACTTTTGTGGAGCATCCTTTAATGATGCTTTTAGCAATTATACTTATATCAGTTGGAAGGGTGAAAGCAAAGAAAATAGAGGATAGTAAAAAGTCGGCAAAGACCATTTTCATTTATTTTTTTATTGCCCTTGTGCTGATTTTACTCCGAACCCCTTTCGATAAATTATTTTAATTGGGAAAAGAAAAAGCAATTCTTATAGGAGTAATTACTCCTGAGCAAAACAAAAATCAGGCAGAAGAATATTTAGATGAATTGGCTTTTTTGGCCAAAACTGCTGGTGCAATTCCCGTAAAAAAGATAACCCAAAAACTTGCTGTTCCTAACAATACAACTTTTATTGGAAAAGGGAAAATTGAAGAAGTAAAAGAAATAGCAAAGGAAATGGAAGTAGAACTCATCATTTTTGATGATGATTTAAGCCCAGTGCAACTAAGAAACATTGAAAAGGTTTTAGAATGCAAAATACTAGATAGAAGTAATTTGATATTAGATATTTTTGCCTCCCGTGCCAGAACAGCAAATGCAAAAACCCAAGTAGAACTTGCCCAATATCAATATCTATTGCCCCGCCTAACACGAATGTGGACACACCTTGAAAGGCAAAAAGGGGGCATAGGAATGAGAGGGCCCGGTGAAACCCAGATTGAAACAGACAGACGGATTATAAACCAAAAAATATCCTTACTAAAAAAGCAGTTGGAAAAAATTGATAAGCAAAAAATTACCCAACGAAAAGGTAGAGGAAATATGATAAGGGTAGCAGTTGTTGGCTATACCAATGCCGGAAAATCAACCCTGATGAATCAACTGAGTAAGTCAGAAGTATTTGCAGAAAATAAATTGTTTGCCACCCTTGATACAACCATTCGGAAAGTAGTTATAGAGAATCTCCCATTTTTACTTGCTGATACCGTTGGTTTTATTCGCAAACTACCTCATCAACTTGTCGAATCCTTTAAATCGACCTTAGATGAGGTGCGCGAATCTGATTTGCTTTTACATGTAGTTGATATTTCAAACCCTAATTTTGAGAGTCAAATAGAGGTGGTAAACCAAACCCTTGCTGAGATTGGGGCAAGCGAAAAACCCATGGTTTTGGTGTTTAATAAAATGGATGCTTTTAGCTATATAGAAAAAGAGGAAGACGATTTGACCCCTAAAACAAGAGAGAATTTTTCCTTAGAAGATTTGCAGAAAACATGGATTTCAAAACTAGAAGAAAATACTATTTTTATTTCAGCACTTAATAAAACCAATTTTCAGCAGCTTAGGAAATTATTGTATGAAAAGGTAAAAACACTTCATGCCAAAAGATATCCTTACAACAACTTTTTGTACTAAGAAAAATCTTGTAAATCGTATAGTTTTTTGTAGTGCTTATTGTTAGCCAAAAGCTCGTTATGCGTCCCAGCTTCCACTATTTTACCTTCATGTAAAACAATAATTTTATCGGCATGCTGAATGGTGGAAAGTTGGTGGGCAATTACAATTGAAGTTCTTGACTGCATCAAATTATTGAGGGCATCTTGCACTAGTTTTTCTGACTCTGTATCCAATGAGGAGGTGGCCTCATCCAAAATCAAAATAGGAGGGTTTTTTAGTATTGCCCTAGCAATACTCAATCTTTGTTTTTGTCCACCTGAGAGTTTTACGCCACTATCCCCAATATTTGTATCATAGCCATTTTCCGATTGCAGAATAAAATCGTGTGCATTGGCAACTTTTGCTGCACTTTCCACTTCTTCTTTTGTAGCAGTTGCGTTCCCTAATAAAATATTATTAAAAATACTATCGTTAAACAAAATGGACTCTTGATTTACAATGCCCATCAATTTTCTTACATCTGCAATTTTTAGATTTTTTATATTCTCTCCATCAATTTTCACTTCTCCTATTTTCACATCATAAAAACGAGAAATAAGGTCGGCCAAAGTAGATTTTCCACTTCCAGATTGCCCAACCAAAGCAACAGTATCTCCTTTTTTTAAGCTTAAATTAATATCTTTTAGTACCTGAATATTTTCATAGCTAAAAGTAACCCCTTCAAATTTTATTTCTGATTTAAATGCTGAAATTGTTTTGGCATTTTTAGCATCTTTTATTTCATTTTCTGTATCTAATATTTCATGAATACGAGCTGCTGAAGCACTTCCTTTTTGAATAAAATAATAAGCAGAAGTGAAGGATTTTGCAGGAGGAATAAGTTGAGAAAAAATGGCAATATACCCTATAAATTCTTCTGGGGAAAGCGGACTGTTCCCACTTAAAACTAATTTACCGCCAAACCACATTACTACAATCATTACCACTGTGCTTAAAAACTCACTCATTGGGGAGGATAAATCTTTTTTTCGCAATAGCCGAGTCATGATATTTTTGTAATCTGCACTTTCTTTTTCAAATTTTTGCTGAATTATTTTTTCAGCATCAAACGCTTTAATAATTCTCAGACCTGATAAATTCTCATCAATAATAGAGAGTAATTCCCCCATTTTATTTTGTCCTTTTGCTGATGATTTTTTTAAGCTTTTTCCAATAAGAGCAATTAAAAATCCGGTGATAGGAAAGAGAACAATAACAAAAAGAGTAAGTCCAGGACTAATAATGATTAGAGCAATCAAAAAGATAATAATATTTAAAGGGTCCTTAAAAAACATTTCTAAGGAACTCATTACCGACCATTCAATTTCCACCAAATCGGTAGTCATGCGCGCAGTAATATCGCCTTTTCTTTTCTCCGTAAAGAAGGAAATAGGCAAAGACAAAATCTTTTTATTCAAGTCATTTCTTAAATCGCACACTACACCATTTCGGATTGGAGAGAGAAAATAAAGTGCCAAATACCGGCACAAATTCCTGAAAAAGAACATCACCAAAATTAAAACACAAACAAAAACAAGCGCTTCTACTTTTCCTTTATCATCAATAATATTGGTGATAAGGGCATAAAAATTTTCTTTAATGGCAGAGGCAGAAAACCCTAAAGGTGCTGGATCATAAACCTTTTCTTGTGTACTAAAAAGCAGTCCTAAAAAGGGAATAATCATGGTAATGGATACCAATGAAAACACAATATTAAGGATGTTAAAGAAGATATTAATCCCAGCATATCCCAAATAAGGTTTTACATATTTCAGTATTCTGAAAAAATCTTTCATAAGCGCAAAGATAGAATAATAAGGAATAATGAAAGATGTATCTTTGCAAAATGGAAACTACACGACAAAAAAAGATTTCACGGCTTATTCAAAAAGATTTAGCAATAATATTTCAGCAATATGCCCCAGCACTTTTCGGGAATATTCTCTTTACCGTAACAGGAGTAAGGGTATCACCAGATTTGTCGGTGGCAAAAGTTTATTTGAGTATTTTCCCTACCAATGATGGAGAAAAATTAATAGCCCAAGTAAAAGAGAAAAGTCCTTATTTCAGAAATCTGCTTGCCAAAAAGGTGCGACATCAACTCAGAATAATTCCTGAATTACACTTTTATTTGGACGATTCGGCCGATTATGCAGATGAAATTAATAGATTGTTAAAAGGATGAACTTTCCTTTTTTTATAGCCAAAAGATACCTTTTTAGTAGCAAAACAAAAACGGCCGTAAATATTATTTCCTTTGTTTCCATGATGGGAGTGATAATTGGTACTGCCGCTTTGGTACTTCTTCTTTCTGTATTTAATGGTTTTGAGGATTTGTTGCTTAGCATGTACAATAGTTTTGATCCTCACCTCAAAATCACCTCTAATGAAGGTAAAACTTTTAATGGGGAAAGTATAATTTCTGATTTGGAAAATAATGAGGATATTCTATATTTCACGGATGTATTGGAAGAAAAAGTGCTGATGAAAAATGGAGAGCATGAATTTATCGCTTCCATAAAAGCAGTTGGGGAAGATTTTAGTAAAATGACAAACCTAGATAGCATTATTGTAGATGGAGAAAATTTTGGCAGCTATAAAAATAGTAGTGTAGCAATAATTGGACAAGGGGTTGCCTATCACCTATCAATGGGAGTAGGGAATATATTCAATCGGCTGAAAATATTTGTACCAAACAGAGAAAGTAAAACGCTACTTAATCCAAGTTCTGCTTTCGCATCTACTTCTGTTTTGCCTATAGGTATTTTTAGTTTAGGGGCAGAATACGATAACAAATACATTATTACGCCCATTGCTTTTTTGCAAGATTTATTGCAGAAAAAGGAAGTTTCAGCTATTGAGGTACAGCTAAAAGAGGAGAGTAAAATGTTGGAAGTACAAAAATATTTACAAAGCACTTTGGGTAAAAATTATATGGTAAGCAACCGATTGCAACAGCATGCCGTTTTACATAAAATTTTGAATTCAGAAAAACTGGGCGTATTCCTTATCCTAACTTTTATGCTGATTATTGCCACCTTCAATATTATTGGTTCGCTTAGTATGCTGATGATTGAAAAAAAGAATGATATCAAGACCTTTTGGAATTTGGGTGCCAGCCAAAAAAGTATTCAGAAAATATTTTTCACAGAAGGAATGCTAACGGTAATTATTGGTAGCTTTTTAGGAATTCTGCTTGGATTACTGCTTGCTACTTTACAAATGAAATATGGAATTATCGGTATGGGAGAAGGAAATTTTATTATTCATTCTTACCCTGTGGTAATACATTATTTGGATTTACTTTGGGTAGAAATAACAGTAATTGTTATTGGGCTTTTTGCCTCTTGGTATCCTGCAAAAGTTTTGACTAATAGACTACTTAAAACTTAACCCCCTCAAACTCCACTGCTACTTTGTCTAAAGTTTCCATAATCTCTTCCAAATTATAAGAGGTGACCAGTTTAATTCTATACGCTTTAAAGTGAGGAATGCCTTTAAAATAATTGGTATAGTGGCGTTTCATTTCCGCAATTCCCAGCACTTCTCCTTTCCACTTAATAGAATGTTGCAAATGCCTTTTGCATGCACTTACTCTATCTTGTAGAGTCGGTTTTTCTAAATGCGTATTAGTTTTAAGAAAATGCTTTATTTCATTAAAAACCCAAGGGTAGCCAATGGCAGCTCTTCCAATCATCACGCCATCTACTCCATATTTATCTTTTACTTCTGCTACTTTTTCAGGAGAATCTACATCTCCATTTCCAAAAACAGGGATATGCATATTTTGGTTGTTTTTTACCTCTCCGATTAAAGTCCAATCTGCCACTCCTTTATACATTTGTTTTCTGGTTCTGCCATGAATAGAAATTGCTTTTATACCAACATCCTGCAATCGTTCCGCCACCTCAACTATATATAAAGAATTTTCATCCCAGCCTAAACGGGTTTTTACCGTTACTGGAATATTAGTAGCTTTTACTATTTCTTTGGTCATGGCCACCATTTTTGGGATGTCCTGCAATATGCCAGCCCCCGCTCCTTTATTTGCTACTTTTTTTACTGGGCAACCATAATTAATATCAATGAATTCGGGTTTTGCTGCCTCACAAATCTCAGCAGCTTTTCGCATAGAATTAATATTATTTCCAAATATTTGAATTCCTATTGGGCGCTCAAAATCGTATATATCCAACTTCTGGGTGCTTTTTATAGCATCCCTTATCAGCCCTTCTGAGGAGATAAATTCCGTATACATTATATCCGCACCATTCTCCTTACAAAGTGCACGAAATGGCGGATCAGAAACATCTTCCATTGGTGCCAATAGTAGAGGAAAATCTCCTACATCAATATTTCCTATTTTTACAGCCATAATATTTTACAAAAATAGTGAATTTATGAAGCTTAAAGGAATTTTTTATAAGAAGTCAGTAGCTATGCAATTTGCCCTGTTTTTTGCCATTACATTTCTATCAGTAGTTGTTTTTTCTATTATCTCTTATGCTTTCCTACCCTTATTGTTTGATGTTGGCTTTTCTGATTTAAGTTTTTTTCTTTCAGATTATAGTAATTCCAAATCGGTAAATGCGCTCAAATTTTTGCAACTATTTACTTCTGTCGGGCTTTTTATTGTGCCGCCTTTTCTTTTTGTCTATTTTACTTCCTTCCAATTACAGCTTAAACAAAAGATAAACAGGCAAAGTGTGTTGCTTGCTATTGCCATAATGCTGATTGCAAATCCATTTGTAGCTTATTTAATGCAATGGAATCAAACCCTGGTTCTTCCAGATTTTTTGGAAGCAGTGCAAATGTGGATGGAAGCATCTGAGCAAAAATCAATGCAAATAACAGAAGCTTTTTTAGCCATGAACAGTATGGGAGATTTGCTTATTAATCTATTCTTGATTGCTCTAATTCCAGCAATTGGGGAGGAACTTTTATTTAGAGGGGTATTGCAGCAACTATTTGCAAAATGGACAGGGAAAATTCACCTTGCTATTTTTATTTCTGCCTTTTTATTTTCTGCCATTCATATGCAGTTTTTTGGTTTTCTGCCAAGGTTTGTTTTGGGGCTTGTTCTTGGCTATATGTTTTATTGGAGCAACAATTTATGGTTGCCGATTTTAGCTCATTTTACCAATAATGCTTTGGCAATCATTTTCACCTATCATTTTGTGGCTGACAAAGTGCAAATCGACTTTTTAAATGAAGAAATTTCGGTAAATATTAGTGGGGCGCTTATTAGTTTTTTGGCGGTTGCTTTGCTGATGTATTTATTATATAAAAAGTCGAGCATAAAAAAAGAGCTGAAAATTCAGCCCTAATTATTTTATTAAAAGTATAATATCTAAATTCTCCTATCTATATTAGTATGCTCCTTTTCTAGTGGAGTAGTTTATTTTCAGGGCATTTGCTTTTCTGAGCTCTTGCTTTACATCAATAACAGTTCCCATTCTCACCTCTTCATCCGCCTTTATAGAAACCGTCATATAAGGAATTTCCTTTTCGTCATGCGATTCCCTTTCGGTGGCGATAAATTCCTGGATATCGGCAGTTTCGGCAAATGCATCATTTAGTTGTATTCTTGGTTTTGTTCCGTAAGAAGATTGCAAGCGTTTTACAGGAGAGCCAATATAAATATAGCTCACCAAAGACTTCTTCTCCATTTTTCTTATTTCAGTTGCTTTTGGTGTAAGCACATCCACAAACAGAGTGGTTTCTCGCATTACGGTAGTTACCATGAAAAAGAACAATAACATAAAAACAATATCAGGCAAAGATGCTGTTGAAATGCCGGGAGAACCGCCCTTTGATTTTCTTCTGAATCTACTCATTGTCTCCTACATTTTTAGGTTCTGCTTCTGATATTTTTTGCGGATATTTTTTGCGGATTGTTCTTTGCTGTGATTTTGGTAAATCATAATATCGAGAGCCAAATTCAGATAAAGCAGCTGAATTTCTTAGTTCGTTATAGGCAGCAGTCAATTCATTTTGCACTTGAATATATGTTTTATAAGCTGTTCCCCTATCGTTTTGCAAAGAGATAATTGCCTTTTCAGGATTGTCTGACAATTCAGGATTTAAACCATTATTATCAATAAAACCTTTTGCCCCATCTTTCAGCTCGGAAATATGCATTGGCGCACCTTCTACCAAAAGTTGATTATTGGAGTTTACAAGCACCACATAAATGTTTCTAGCATGAATTTGAGAATCATCTTCTATTTGCTCTTCCTCTGGCATTGGAGGAAGTTTTCTGGCAATACCAGTATCCACATCCATGGTGGTAGTTACCAAAAAGAAAATCAGCAGCAAAAAGGCAATATCTGCCATTGAACCCGCATTAATCTCTTGAAGTTCTCTTCTGCTTCTGGCCATTATTTTTTAAATACTTTTCCGAACTCAGTGTAAATCACAGTTAAAACTGCACCAATGGCTAAAAAGTAAAAAGCATTTAACCCCATACCAACTCGTTTTGCTGCCCCAGAATTGATGTGATATTTTTCATAGGAAGGCAAAACTTCTGAGGATGCGATAAGGTAAGAGATAATTAAAATAACAACTAATCCGCCAACTGTGTAAAGTGTTTTCTTAGCATTGTTAGGGTGCTTTACCATTTGCATTACAGAAAATGCTACCACCGCTAATGCAGCACCAAAAATCATAATGTAAGTGATAATTATACCAATATTAATTAGATCCATGCTTATTTATTTTTTACTAATAAATCAATTAAAGAGATAGAAGCATCTTCCATATCGTTTACAATGGAGTCAATTTTTGAAACAATATAGTTGTAGAATACTTGCAAAATAATTGCTACAATTAGTCCGAATACAGTAGTTAAAAGAGCTACTTTAATACCTCCTGCAACCAATGATGGAGAAATATCACCGGCCGCTTCAATAGCATCAAAAGCACCAATCATACCGATTACTGTTCCCATAAAACCAAGCATAGGAGCTAAGGCAATAAATAGCGCAATCCAGGATAATCCTTTTTCCAAAAGCCCCATTTGAACTGAGCCATAAGCAACAACCGACTTTTCCACCATGTCAATTCCTTCACCAGAACGATCAAGTCCTTGGTAAAAAATAGAAGCAACAGGTCCTTTTGTGTTTCTGCAAACTTCTTTTGCTGCATCCACTCCACCAGATTTAAGAGCGCCTTCAACATCATTTAGTAATTTGCCAGAATCGCTTGTAGCCATATTAAGGTAAATGATTCTCTCAATAGCTAAAGCTAATCCTAAGATTAAACAAAGCAAAACAATACCCATAAATGAAGGGCCACCTTGAATAAATTTTTCCTTGATAATTTGATGGAAAGATTGTTTTTCTGGTTTTGGAACGACAGGGGCTGCTTGTTCAGCTACTGCTTCTTCTACAACTTCTGTTGTTTGTTCAGCAGTATTTGTGTCTGTTTCATCCTGAGCAAAAATAGTGTAAGATCCCATTAAAAATAATCCTACTAACGTGATTAAGGCAAATTTCTTTTTCATTTTATTTTAGTTTAATTTTTTAATTGCGCAAATTTATAAAAATATTATAAAGCGGTCGTGTATCTTCTATTTACTTCCTCCCAATTGATTACACTAAAAAAGGCAGCAATGTAATCTGGGCGTCTGTTTTGGTAGTTTAGGTAGTAGGCATGTTCCCATACATCCAAACATAATATTGGCGTGCAACCACACTGGTCATCCATTAAAGGATTATCCTGATTAGCAGAAGAAGAAATTTTTAACTCTCCACTGTTTAAACCAAGCCAAGCCCATCCAGAACCAAATCTTGTTCCGGCTGCTTTGGAAAATTCAGTTTTAAAATTATCAAAACTCCCAAATTTAGAATTAATTGCATTTGCTAATTCTCCTGTAGGATTTCCTCCTCCATTTGGACTCATGATATTCCAAAATAGGCAGTGGTTGTAGTATCCTCCACCATTATTACGAACTGCTCCACTTAATCCTGGAGTAGCACAAATTTCTTCAATGCTTTTGCCTTCCATATCGGTTCCGGCAATGGCATTATTTAAATTATTGGTGTATCCCTGATGGTGTTTGCTATGGTGAATTTCCATAGTTCTGGCATCAATATGAGGCTCTAATGCATCATATTCGTAAGGTAATTTTGGTAATTCGAATGACATAATTTTCATTTTTTAATGGTTTATAATAGAATTTGCCAAGCATCATTTACATTGCCTTGGCTCAAATATTTTTTTGCTAATATATGTTTTTCTCCCGTATTTTTTTCTTCTCTTTCCAAGAAATCTGTTTTTGCTGGTATTTCTTCCAAAGATGCCAATATGGCCAAATCACTTCCTGATAAAATAGAACTTTTTCTTATTTCATTTGGTAAGTTATCAAAGCCCATTCCAATTTTACCAATGGGTTTTTTTAACTGAAACAAACTATCTTTTGTTGCTTTTCCGTACCAATTTCCGCCAAGGCGAGAAAGCGCCCCTAATTTCAAAGGGTCAATATTTTTATCTTCATCCAAAATAGACTCATCAATATGGATTTTTAATACTTCACAAATCACCAAATTTCCAGCACCCCCTTCTTCTCCTAATGCAATCACTTCATTCACTTTGCATTCAAAATTTACAGGGGATTCTTTAATCAAATAAGGAGTTACCAAATCTGCTTTTACAGCTGTAAAACCTGCTTTTTCAAATTCGTTCACACCTTTTTCAAAATCGCAACTACTAAGGGAAACTTGCTGTGCCATTTCAGCCGTTACTATACCAATGACTACTTCTTTAGTTTCAATAACATTTCCTAAAGTATGTTTGGTAGTGTTGCCTCTCACTCTTCTTGCAGGAGAGAAAATCAAGATTGGAGGGTTTGCAGAAAAGGCATTAAAAAAGCTAAAGGGGCTTAAATTAAGATTACCATCACTATCAAGCGTGCTCGCAAAAGCGATTGGTCTTGGAGCAACAGCTCCTAAAATGTACTTATGTACAAGAGAAGTTTTTTCCGTTTTTGGGTCAATAGTCAGCATCTTTTACATATTTTTCTTGAGTGCAAATAAGGAATGTGTATCGTTTTCCAAAACTATTTTATTTTTGATTCTTCCTAATCCTTCAATTTCCATTTCTATTACATCTCTATCTTTTAACCAAACTGGCTCATAATCTGGATTTGCTAGTTTATGTGATCCATTTAATTCGAGCAAACAACCCGTTCCTACTGTTCCGGAACCAATAACATCACCTGGAAGAATATCAGCACCATATGCGCATCTTTCCACAATTTCGGCAAAAGTCCAATTCATATCTTTCATATTTCCCTCAGATAACAACTCTCCATTTACCCAACACTTCATATTTAAACTATACGTATCTCCATCATGACCTTCAGCTGTTTCTACTTTTTTATCAGCCAACTCCTCTTTTGTCACCAAATAAGGGCCAATAATGGTGCAGAAATCTTTTCCTTTTGCAGGACCTAAATTTAATTTCATTTCCTCCATTTGAAGTGCTCTTGCACTCATATCATTCATAATTAAATAGCCAGCAATATAGTCATCCGCATCTTTGGCTTTTATATTTCTTCCCTTTTCCCCAATAACAATAGCAGCTTCTAGCTCAAAATCCAACTTTTGCATATGATCAGGCATACATAAAATATCATCAGTTGGACCTAAAATTGCATTGTGGTTGGTAAAATAAAAAATAGGGAATTGATCAAATTCCGGAATCATATCTACCCCTCTATTTCTTCTGGCTGTGGCTACATGTTGCCTAAAAGCATAAGCATCTCTACAGGATGGAGGGCAAGGAACAGGAGCTAATAATTTAGTTTCAGTTAGAGAAATGCCTTCCAAATTTGAACTACCATTTTTTATACTTTCTTCTACAGTTTTTGCTTTCTCCATAGCGCTTTGCCCCATTTGCAAAAAGTCGTTCATACTGCTTGCAATAGCGTTTAAGGAATAGATTTTATCATTGAGAAGAAGTCCTAAATCAGCCCGCTCTTTATTGGTATATGTTACAATCTTCATGCTTATTTTATTTTGTGCAAACTTATTAAAAAAAATTGCTTTTGTATTTGTTTTTGAGCAATCAAAAAATATCCGTAATTTGCACTAAAATTTAGCAAATGCCTTTTTATCATAAATTGGGTAAAATCCCACACAAAAGACACACCACTTTTAAAAAAGAAGATGGTAATTTTCATTATGAAGAACTTTTTGGAACCATTGGTTTTGATGGGATGTCTTCTTTATTGTATCATCTACACAGGCCTACTCAAGTAAAAGAAATTGCAAAGGCCTATTCAGTAGTTCCAGAAATTGCTGTTGAGAAAAACTTAAAATCCTATCTGTTAAAAGGCTTTGAAGCGCCTAAAGTAGCTGATCATTTAGAGAGTAGAATTTCGATAATGATAAATAATGATTTGAATATTTTATTATCTGCTCCAACTAATTTGGAAGAAGATTATTTTTACAAAAATACAGATGGAGATGAGGTAATTTTTGTACATAAAGGGACAGGCACCTTACGTACTTTTGTAGGGAACATCAAGTTTAAGGAAGGTGATTATTTGGTGATTCCAAGAGGAATGATTTACACCATGAAATTTGATTCTGCTGAAAACAGATTATTTATTGTTGAATCTTACACTCCTGTATATACGCCAAAAAGATACAGAAATCATTTTGGTCAATTATTAGAAAACTCTCCATATTGCGAAAGGGATTTAAGAAAACCAGAAAATTTGGAAACCCATGATGAAAAGGGAGATTTTATTATCAAAATAAAAAAGGAGCAAATGATTCATGAGTATACTTATGCCTCTCATCCTTTTGATGTTGTTGGTTGGGACGGCTATAATTTTCCTTATGCTTTTTCCATTCATGATTTTGAGTCCATAACAGGGAGGGTACATCAACCACCACCTGTTCATCAAACTTTTGAAACTTCTAGGTTTGTAATATGTTCTTTTTGTCCAAGAATGTATGATTATCATCCTGAGTCTATTCCTGCCCCTTACAACCATTCCAATATTGATTCGGATGAGGTTCTTTATTATGTTGATGGTGATTTTATGAGCAGGAATCATGTAGAGGAAGGATATATTTCCTTGCATCCTGCAGGCATTCCACACGGACCACATCCTGGGGCAATGGAAAGAAGTATTGGAGAAAAACAAACAGATGAATTGGCAGTTATGATTGATACTTTTGCACCACTTAAGTTAACAAAAGCAGCTATTGATTTATCAGATGGGAAGTATCATAAATCATGGTTAGAATAAATAGGTAATGAAATGAGAGACGACTTATCAAAAATAGAAACGACCACTTCTTCACTTGAAAAGATATTTCCTGATGCACAGGATTTCCTTCCTTTATTTGGAACAGATTATGTGGAGTTTTATGTAGGAAACGCAAAACAAGCAGCCCATTTTTACAAAACAGCTCTTGGTTTTCAGTCTTTGGCTTATGCAGGTTTAGAAACTGGCGTTACTGATAGAACTTCATATGTTGTGGTGCAGGAC
>DUAL01000075.1 GCA_012960835.1 Flavobacteriales bacterium
TCCAAAAACATAATGCGAAATGAAAAAGGTGAGAATGGCAATTAATAAAACAATCGGCACAAAAATTCCACTTACTTTGTCCCCCAAACTCTGAATATCTGGCTTGTTATCTTCTGCATTTTTTACCAGTTCTATTATTTGAGAGAGAAGGGTGTCATCTCCAACGGATGTAGCCCTCATTTTTATGCTCCCCGATTTTACAATGGTTCCTCCAATAACGGTCTCATCCAACTCTTTGGTAACCGGAATGCTTTCACCCGTTAGCATGGATTCGTCAATAAGGGCCGTTCCCCAAATCACTTTTCCATCCACAGGAATTTTATCTCCCATATTTACAATTAAAATGTCATTTACTTTAATTTCATCAAAAGCAGTTTCCTCTATTTCTCCATTAACTTCTCTTTTTGCCAAACCTGTTTTTATTTCCGATAATTCCCTTATTGCTGTAGTGGTTTGCTTTACCGACCTATGCTCTAACACATTCCCTAAAAGGACTAAAGTAATGATAGTTGCAGTAGTTTCAAAAAACAAATAATGATGAGATTGCTCAGTCCCATAAAAAAGAACCCAACCATAAATACTATAAAAAAAGGCGGCTGAACTCCCCATCAGTATAAGCACATCCATATTAGGAAGCCCTGTTTTTAAACTGCTATAAGCACTCTTCCCAAAGTGCCAAACACCCACAAAAAAAACAGGGAGACAAAGAAAAAATTGTACAAATGCATTTTGCAAAAAATTTTCTTTTGGCAAAAACATATGCGAAAAAAGAGGAAGCGTAAAAATTAATGTGAAAAAAAACTTTTTTTCAATGGAGGATAAGCCAGGACTTTCCACCTCATCTGTTATCATATTTGCTTTATACCCAAGTTTGTTTATTAACGATATTACCTCTTTTGTGTTGTAATTTCTATCTTTATTAAATGTAGCTTCACTGGTAGCAAAATTTACTTGCACTTGCTGGATACCTTTTTTGTCCAAATGCTTCTTTATTCCCAAAGCACAATTAGCGCAGGTCATGCCCTGAATTGCAAGAATTTCCTTTTGTTTATTTACTTCCATATCGCAAACAAATATACTGCATTTTTACTTTACTCTTCTTTCCTTTTATTAGTATCAAATATTTATATTTGCGCCTTGAAAAATGGTGGTTGTAGCTCAGTTGGTTAGAGCACTGGATTGTGGTTCCGGGGGTCGTGGG
>DUAL01000076.1:0-1176 GCA_012960835.1 Flavobacteriales bacterium
GATTGGAACAAAAAACAAGAAAAATACTTTACTCGTTTTCTAGAAAATATGAATGACGGTATAGCATATTATACCAATATGTTTGATGAGTTAAAAGATAAATATGAGCAAACAAAAGAGGAAACAATGGCTAATTTAGAAAAAACTAAAAGTAATTTAGCTTTACTTGCATTGGAAGTGGAAGCATTAAAAATTGTCCCAGCTGTAAGTTAAGCCCTCTTCTTATTCACCAAATACACTCCGCAAAGAATAATTACAGCCCCAAAAATGTGCGAGAAAAGTATGTTTTCCCCATCTAACATGCCCCAAAAAATAGCAACTATCGGAATAAGATAAGTAACAGAAGCTGCAAAAATTGCTGTGGAATCTTTTATAAGTCTGTTGAAAATAACTACTGCCAGAGATGTGCCAATAACTGCTAAAATTGCTATGTACAATAGAGCCCTAATACCCCCATCAGTATTAAGTAAAGGGATAAAATCACTACTAAAAACATATATACCAGATGCTGGACCTACAAATAAAAAGGCAAGTGCCGATATGGAAATTGCATCCAAATCAGCAAGATATTTTCGTATTACATTCACACTTATTGCATAAAACAAGGTAGCCAAAACCACCAATAATGTGTAGAAATTTATTGTAATAACACTCCCAAATGTTGAAATCGAAAGAATAAAAGCACCGCTTAGCCCAATTATTATCCCCAAAATATTTATCTTAGTTGGACGCGATTTGAAAAAATAAATTCCGAGCAAAAGCGTAAACAGTGGTGTGAGTGAATTGAGGATTCCTACAAAAGAACTATCTAAGTTGGTTTGGGCTTTAGTAAACAAAAAAGCGGGAATTCCATTCCCTAAAAAAGCAGTAATTATTATTGGGAACCAATGTTGCTTTGCTACTTTTTTAAATGCAAGAAAAACAAATGGCAAAAGAGATAGAAAAGCAATAAACAGCCGTAAAGCTGCCACTTGCGTGTAAGAATACACTTCCAATCCTCTTTTCATTAAAATGAAGGAACTTCCCCAAATAATTGCCAGAAAAATGAGGATTAAGTAATTTTTTATTGATTTTTCCATAAAAATAATTGGCAGTAAATATAGCTTACTTATTTTTGTCCAGATGAATACTCAACAAAAGAACGTTATATCCCTTTGGCTTTATAGTGGCTTATTC
>DUAL01000076.1:1224-24802 GCA_012960835.1 Flavobacteriales bacterium
CAGGACTATCTATGGTGGAGTGGAAACTAATTGGTGGAGCAATTCCTCCATTAAATGAAACACAGTGGCAAGATGTGTTTTCTAAATACCAACAGTTTCCTGAATATCAGAAAATAAATACTGATATGAGTTTGTCAGAATTTAAGGCCATCTTTTTTTGGGAGTATTTGCACCGGCTTTTAGGACGGCTAATCGGAGTAGTATTTATCATTCCTTTTTTGTGGTTTTGGAAAAAAAATTGGCTTGATAGTAAACTTAAAAAGCAACTGATTTTTCTTTTACTTCTTGGCAGCTTGCAAGGATTTTTAGGTTGGTTTATGGTAAAAAGTGGCTTGGTAGATGTGCCAGCAGTAAGCCATTTTCGTTTGGCAATTCACCTGATAACCGCTTTTGCTCTAATAGTATATATTTATTGGTTGATAATGGAAATCAGGCAAAAGGAGAAATTTCCAAATAGGAAAATTAATAAATTAAGTAAGGGCTTTATTGTTTTGCTTGTCATTCAAATTATTTATGGGGCTTTTACAGCAGGACTGAAAGCAGGATATTTACTACCAAAAGGGGCGGGAATTACAGAAAGTTTATTTGGTTATACTCTTAGAAATTCCTCCGATTTTAATTTATTAAATAATGGGTTTGACATACAAGCTTTCCACAGATTATTTGCATGGTTTGTTTTCTTTTTTGCAATTTATATCTGGAAAAAAGCAAAAGAGACTTTTTTACAAAAAGCTACATTGGTTCTTGTTGCAATAATTAGTTTACAAATTGTATTAGGAATAATCACCTTACTTTTTGGAGTACCTATATTTTTTGCTGTGGCGCATCAGTTTGTAGCAGTTTTGGTTTTACTAGCTACTACTGGACTAATTTTTCTTTCCAGCGAAAACTCTCAATAAGGTATTTTATATCTTCTTGTAAAAAATTGGAAACAGGAGCAATTGAATCATTTACTTCTGTATCAAAATAAAGTGCACCCCTAAAAAAATGAGTTGTGCTGTCGGTAAGGTAAAATTGCAAAGCAGTAGCAGTTGTCCCTTCATAGTCATATACCAAGCCAAAAACCCTATTTTTTCTGTCGATAAATGGCTGTTCGCTAATAGCATTTGCTTTTATGCTATGCTTGTATGCCAATACTCTTGATTCTTCTGTATGCTCATACAAATTTTTATTCAGAGGAAAATAACTCAGATGCAAAGTTGCCTTAAAATCAGGAAAATGCAAATTGAAAAAACACCTTTTTTCTAAGGTGTCAATTTTTGAATAGACCGAAAACTCAAATGTAAAAGGACAATCCTGAGCGTATTGCTGATAGTTTTTTGTGGGGAATGAGAGCTTAAAAAATCCTCTTGGTTTTGGAGTGTAATTCTCCTGGCAAGAAAAAAAAAATATTAAAATAAAAATGCTAATTACTTTATTCATCTTTTTTAATTTGAACTTTTATTCGTTTTATTTTTCGACTGTCGGATGATTCTATTGTAAAAATATAAGGTGCAAACTTAATGATCTCTCCTTTGCTTGGAATTACCCCTTTTAATTCTAAAATAAGTCCTGCCAAGGAGTCGGAATCCCCTTTTACACCATCAAAATAATCTATTTCTCCTTTTACTGTTTTTAGAAAATCGTTCAATGAAATTTTACCTTCAAAAATAAAATTATAATCATCTAAGACGGAAAAGATATTACCATCATCATCAAATTCATCAGTAATATCCCCAACAATTTCTTCCAAAATATCTTCCAATGTTACGATTCCTGAGGTGCCTCCGTATTCATCAACTACTATGGCTAAGTGAATTTTTTTATCCTGAAATTCTTTTAGCAAATCGTTAATCATTTTTGTTTCTGGAACAAAGTAGGCAGATCGAATTAAATCTTGCCATTTAAAATCACTTTTTTGATCCAAATGGGGGATTAAGTCTTTTACATACAAAATCCCGATTACATCATCAAAATTTTCTTTGTAAACAGGAATTCGTGAAAAACCAGAATCGACAACTAAATCAATCACTTTTTCAAAAAGCAACTTTTGTTCAATCGCAACAACATCCACCCTTGATTTCATTATTTCTTTTACATCAATATTGCCAAATTCAACAATGCTTTTTAATATTTTCTGCTCTTCTTCATTCGGATCAGTTTCAGTAGTTAATTCTAATGCTTCTGCTATTTCATCCATTGACACCACTTCTTTTTTTCGTTTTAATCTCTTGTCGATAAAAGCAGTGCTTGAAGTAAGTAAATAGCTAAGTGGGGAGAATAGTTTACTACTTAAATTTAAAGGTATACTCATCCATTTGCTAAACCAAAGTGCATTTCTGTTGGCATATACCTTTGGAGTAATTTCGCCAAAAAGAACAATTACAAAGGTGATAACAACAATTTGAAACATGAATTCCATAATTGAATTTTCTGGAAATTGAAAAATGCTTGCAGTTAAGTATGTCGATAATATAATGATCCCAATATTTATAAAATTATTTGTGATAAGTATTGTGGCTAAAAGCTTGTTCGGCTTTTCAAGAAGTTTTAAAGTCAATAATGCTTTTTTTGACTTCTCCTGATTTAAATCTTCAACATCATTTGGTGTTAAGGAAAAGTAGGCTACTTCAGCACCAGAAATAAGGGCGGAGCAAAATAACATTAGTAAGATGACGATAAAATTAAGCGCAATACCGATTGATATTGGCTGTAATGTGATATCAAAAAAGATGCTAAGTAAAAGCGGACTAAATTCTTCTTCCAATTTTGGTGTTATTTATCTAGAAAGGTAAATCGTCTCCTTTTTCTTCTTGAGGGATACTTTCTTGTTCAGGAGTTGTTTCTGTTTTTTCAGCAGAACTATCTTCTTTTTTGCCTAACATGGTCATGTTGTCGCCCAAAATTTCAGTAGTATATCTAGTATTTCCTTCTTTATCCTCCCATTTTCTATTTCTTATTTTTCCTTCAATATAAACAGAAGATCCTTTTTTCAACCACTTTTCAGCAACTTCTGCCAATCCTCTCCAAAGTACAATGTTATGCCATTCGGTTTGGCTTACTCTTTCGCCTTCTTTGTTTTTGTAGTTTTCTGTGGTTGCTAATGAAAAGTTTGCGACCGCAACTCCACTATCTAAATACCTTACTTCAGGGTCTTTCCCTAAATTTCCGATTAAAATTACTTTGTTTACGCCTGCCATAATAAATGTTTTTAGTGATTAACAAATTTAGTAAAATAGCTATATGATTCCAATATTTTTAAGATATTTTTCTAATAACTTAGGGATAGGATATTGTATTAATTCTTCTTTTCTGATACAATCTGTATTTTTAGGCAGGAGAATATTTGCATCAATATGCCAAAATCTTGCATAAATTGTTTGATGTGTAAGTTGGTGTTTGATTTGGGGAGATATTTTTGTGATGGTTGTTGTAGCGCCTTCAAACATGTTTCTCCAAGTATCAGAAGTTTTTATTATCCTTTCTGATTTTACCTCTTCATGTTCGATTAAGGGAAATTGATAAAGCCCTTTCCAGATTCCTTTTTTTCTTTTCTGAATAAATAGCTTGTCGTTTTGAGTAATAATTAAAAAGTCAAAAAATCTTTTTTTGATTTTAAGTTTCTTTGCTCTTTTTGGTAGCTGAAAAACCAAATTATTGTTAAAAGCAAAACATTCATTTTGCAAAGGGCAAATACTACAATTTGGGGATTTTGGGACGCATTGTAAGGCTCCAAATTCCATTATTGCCTGATTATTTTTTCCTGCTTTTTCTTTTATAAGCAACTCTTCTGCTAATAATTGAAATTCTTTTTTCCCTTTACTACTATCAAAAGATGTTTGGACACCAAAATATCGGCTTAAAAGTCGGATTACATTGCCATCAACCACAGCATAAGGCAAATTGTAAGCAAAAGAGGTGATGGCTGCTGCTGTATAAGGGCCAATCCCTTTTAGTTTCAGAATTGTTTTATAATCCTTTGGAAAAACACTATTGTATTTTTTTACAATTTCCTTTGCCGTATAATGTAAGTTTCTCGCTCTGGAATAATAACCCAATCCTTGCCATAGTTTTAACACCTCATCTTCTGAGGCATTTGCTAAATGTTTTATGGTAGGAAAAGCATGAATAAATTTGTTGTAATAAGGCAATCCTTGTATTACTTTAGTTTGTTGCAAAATGATTTCTGAAAGCCAAATTTGATATGGATCTTTGTCATTACGCCAAGGCAAACTCCTTTTGTTTTTGTCAAACCAGCAAAGTATTTGTGCAGAAAAACTCATAAAGGACTGAAAACTAAATTAGTAATTAATAAAAAAAGACCATTCGTAGTGCAACTTCTTTCAAAAATAGTTGATATATTTGCGCGCTCTTGTAAAAAGCAAGAATAAAGATTATTATACTAAAAACAAAAAAATAACAAAGAATGACAAAAGTAGAGATAGTAAGTAAGATATCAGAGAAAACGGGTATTGAAAAAGTAACAGCATTAGCAGTAGTAGAATCATTTATGGTGGAAGTTAAAGAATCAGTTACCAATAATCAATCCGTATTTTTAAGAGGATTTGGAACATTCAAGCCTAAAAAGAGAGCAGAAAAAACAGGAAGAAATATTTCAAAAAATACAACTATTATTATCCCTGCACATCATATTCCAGCTTTTAAACCAGCAAAAGTTTTTGTTAAGCAGGTAAAGGAAAGTATAAAATAAAAAAATAAATCAGAAATAAATTCTGAATAAAAGAAATTAAAAAATTATAGCATGCCAAGCGGAAAAAAGAGAAAAAGACATAAGATGGCCACTCACAAGCGCAAAAAGCGTTTGAGAAAAAATAGACATAAAAATAAGTAATATTATTTTTTTCTATTAATATTTAATCATACAAGCCATGAATTTCGAACTTATAATCGATTCTAGGCCATCTGAGGTAGTTATCGCACTTTTGCGAGACAAACACCTAATTGAACTCCATAAGGAAAACAATAATAATAGCTACTCAGTTGGCGACGTATATTTAGGGAAAGTAAAAAAAGTAGTGCCCGGACTAAATGCTGCTTTTGTAAATGTAGGATATGAGAAAGATGGATTTTTACACTATCTTGATTTGGGGACTAATGTGAATTCTTACAAGAAATTTACACAAAAGTCCATTGCAAAAAAAAACAATACCGCTTCATTAAAAAATTTCCGTAAGGAAAAAGAGATTGATAAAACCGGGCAAATTACAGATGTTCTCAAATCAGGCGACAGGATTTTAGTACAAGTATCCAAAGAGCCAATCTCAACAAAAGGTCCACGCCTTACAGCTGAAATTTCAATTGCCGGAAGAAATATGGTTCTACTTCCCTTTTCCAATAAAATATCTCTTTCCAATAAAATAAAATCACAAGAAGAAAAAGTGCGATTAAAACGTCTTCTAAAAAGCATAAAGCCAGAAGGGTTTGGCGTGATTGTCCGAACGGTTGCTAAGGGAAAAAAAGTAATTGAGTTAGATTCAAATCTTAAAGTTTTATACAAGAAATGGCAAAGTGCTTTTAAAGAACTTAAAGACGCACAAGCACCTCAAATGATTTTGAAAGAGCTTAATCGATCAACAGCAATTTTAAGAGATATTTTAAGTGAGGGTTTTAATAGTATTCATGTCAATGACAAAGATTTGTATTTAGAACTAAAAGATTATTTAATAAGTATTGCTCCTGAACAAGAGAAAATATTAAAACTTTATAAATCAAAAAACCCCATTTTGCAAAATTTTGATGTCACCAAACAAATAAAAGCAGCTTTCGGTAAAACGGTAAACATGAAAAACGGCACTTACCTTGTGATTGAACATACAGAGGCAATGCATGTGATAGATGTTAATTCCGGTAAAAAAGTAGATGCCAAAAAAGACCAAGAAGAAAATGCTCTTCTAGTTAATCTAGGTGCTGCAGAAGAGATTGCTCGTCAACTCCGCTTGCGAGATATGGGCGGAATAATTGTAGTTGATTTTATTGATTTGTATAATGCTAAAAACCGCAAACTACTTTTTGAAAAAATGCGTGAATTTATGAAGGACGATAAAGCAAAACACCATATCCTCCCCCCTTCAAAGTTTGGCTTAATTCAAATTACACGCCAAAGAGTACGCCCAGAAATGAATATCGATACAAGGGAGAATTGCCCAATGTGTGTGGGTAATGGTAAAATTGATTCCAGCTTACTGCTAATAGATACTATCGAAAATAAGATTAAAAATCTAGTTGAAAAATCAGATAACGGAAAGATTAGAATTTCTACTCATCCTTTTATTGCAAGTCACATCAATAAAGGCGTATTTTCAAAAGGCATGAAGTGGAGTTTTAAATATAAACGCCTTATTAAAATCACTCCTGACGATAGATTGCATCTTCTGCAATACAGTATTGTAAAGGGTTAATCCCTTTCTGTTTTTCCTAAATTTACTAGTGCTTTATATTGTAAAAGTAAAGGGATAATAGCCAATAAAATCATGGCGGTTCCTACCAAATAGCCAAAACGAATATTATCTTCTGTAGTAAAAAATGGCAATGCAAAAAGCCCAATTAAGCACATACGAACCATAATATTTAAGGAGTTAAAAACCGAATTTGTTCGTCCCATTACATTATTGGGAATATGATTAAAAAGATAAGTTGTCCTTAGCACCCTTACTCCGGCATTGGTTAATCCTAAAATTAGATTTGCAATAAAGAAATACCAAAGGGATTTACAAAAGGACATTCCGGCAAAAGCAATTGCCACAAAAAACATTAAAATGATGATACCAATAACAGAGTTAAAACGCTTGAATACCCTAATTACAAACAGCCCTGCTAAAATTGCCCCTAAGGAATAATACACTTCTGCTGAGGCGTAAATGTCGCCTTTCCCTTGTAAAAAGTCATGAACATAAGTAGGCAATAAAATATGTATTTCTACCAAAAGGAATGCAAAAAGCATGTATGAAGTCAGGCCAAAACGAAAAATAAGAGGATTCTTTTTTAGGTAAAGAACGCCATTTTTTAACCGACTAAATAAGGTGCCAACCTCCAATTTATCCGTTACTATTCTACTGTATTTTATTTGCATAAAAATCAGGATAACAAAAATGTAAGTAATGGCATCCATCAGAAATACTTCATGAATTCCCCAGGGCTGAATCTCAAATGGGAAAGTAATGGTAAATCCGCCCAAATTCATGGTTTTATTTATTGTGCCTGTAAGCAAAAGGGCTGCAAATGCCCCAGCCAAAATACTAGTAGATTGTCCCTGAATTTCTATGTAGGAATTTAGTTTTCCATAATTCCTTTTTTCCGTAATCTCTTGACCGAAAGCATAAAGATTTGGGTAGTGCACATTATAGTTAAAAATGGTAGTAGCAAATACTAAAATCACTAATAAATCGTTCGTATTACTAGTGAAGAATCCTGAAATAGCAACACCTCCAACAATTAGCCCGCAAACTACATTCGTAATAATAAAAATTGTTTTTCGTGAATATCTATCAATTAAAGTTCCGGCATACAAGCCCCAAAACAAAGTAGCAAAGGTAATGATGATGTATGCTGTGGCAAATACTTCTGGCCGCTCCACCACTTCCACAAAATACCATGGAATGGCAATCATACTAATGCCTTGGGCAAAGCCAGAAATAATATTGGAAAGAAAAAGTAAGCTGATTGCTTTTTTATTTTTCATATTGCAAAAGTAAAAGAATATGTATTTTTGAGTCGGTGCAAAACAAAAGAGTTTATAAAATAAGTGAGGCAATAAGTAGAATAAAAAATTATTGTGCCCTGCAAGACAGATGCCAATGGGATGTGCGACAAAAATTGACCGAATGGGGGCTTTTAGAAAACACTAAGGACATCATAATGATAGAGTTAATAAATGATGGTTTTATTGATGAAGAACGATTTTCTCGTTCTTTTTGCAGAGGAAAGTTCAGGATAAAAAAATGGGGAAGAAGAAAAATTAAATCTGAGTTAAAAATGAAAAATATTTCGTCAGTTTGCATCAAAAAAGGAATGGAAGAAATTGATGAAAAGGAGTATTTAAAAGCATTGGAAAATCAGGCAGAAAAGAAAAACGGATTGATTAAAGAGAAAAACCATTTCAAGCGACAAACTAAGTTAGGAAATTATTTAATAAAAAGAGGATTTGAATCCAATTTGGTTTGGGAAAAATTAAAGGAAATGTCAGATAAATAATTACTTTTGAATAATGATTACCGACCAACAAATTTCAGTATTAAATAGAAGAAAGGAAGATCTATTTAAGTTTTTAAGTATTGAAGAAAAACAATTAGAACTTCAAGATTTGGAAAAGCTAACCCATGATGCTGATTTTTGGAATAATTCTGATAAAGCCCAACTTACTTTAAAGAAAATCAGCAAGCTTAAATTTTGGGTAAACACTTATAAGATGGTTGAAAATGAATTGGATGAGCTTGGGGTTTTGCAAGAATTTTATAATGAAAATGAGGCAAGTGAAGAAGACTTAGAGAAGCAACATCAAAAAGCATTAGCATCTATTGCAAATTTGGAATTTAAAAATATGCTCAGTGCCCAAGAGGATGAATTACCAGCAGTTTTAACCATAAATCCTGGGGCAGGAGGAACGGAAAGTCAAGATTGGGCAGAAATGATAATGCGAATGTACTTGATGTGGGGAGAGAAAAATGGATATAAAGTGAAAGAGTTAGATTTGCAAAAAGCAGAGCCGGCAGGCATCAAATCTGTTACTCTTGAATTTGATGGCGATTTTGCTTTTGGTCATTTAAAAGGGGAAAATGGAGTTCACCGATTGGTCAGAATTTCACCCTTTGATTCCAATGCCAAACGCCACACCTCTTTTGCTTCTGTTTTTGTTTATCCTTTGGCGGATGATAGTATTGACATTACGATTGATCCTTCTGAAATTTCATGGGATACTTTTCGTTCGAGCGGTGCTGGAGGACAAGGGGTGAATAAAATTGAATCGGCAGTGAGGTTGAAACATAAGACATCAGGAATTATTATTGAAAACTCTGAAACGCGTTCGCAATTAGAAAATAAAGACAAAGCATTAAAACTTTTAAAATCTCAATTGTATGAATTAGAACTAAGAAAAAAACAAGAAGAAAAAGATAAATTAGAAGGAAATAAGAAAAAAATTGAATGGGGCTCACAAATCAGAAATTATGTTTTGCATCCTTATAAAATGGTGAAAGATTTAAGAACAAATTATGAATCTTCAAATCCAGATGCAGTATTGGATGGAGATTTAAATGCTTTTATAAAAGCGTATTTAATGGAATTTGGACAGAAATAATTAGTGTAGCAATGTAAAAATTCCAATTACTAATAAATAAATGAAAATATACCACAACCCAAGATGCAGTAAAAGCAGACAAGCACTTGCTCTAATTCAAGAAAAGGGACAAGAAGTTGAAATAATAGAATATTTAAAAGAGAGTCTTTCTTTTAAAGATTTGAAATCAATTTTAGAAATGCTAAACATAAAAGCAATTGAACTTATTAGAACTAATGAAATAATTTGGAAGGAAAATTATAAAGCAAAGGAAATGACTGATCAGGAGTTGATAAATGCAATGATGGAGAATCCGAAACTGATTGAAAGGCCAATAGTTATTAAAAATGGCAAAGCAATTATTGGCAGACCTCCTGAAAAAGTATTAGATTTACTGCTTTAAGATGGAATTTGTTCGTTTTCTAGTTTACCTTCCTTTGCCCAAACAAAAATCATATAAGGAATGACAGATGCCAAGAAAATAATAGCCCAAAAAGCCATCAAAAAAACAAATAAAAATATTAAGAATCCTAGAAATTTCATAATCATTAACTTTGCAGGCAAAGAAACAACAAGAAATAAAACTATCAAAACAATTTCGCTATGAATTATAGAATAGAAAAAGACACAATGGGAGAGGTAAAAGTCCCTGCCGAAAAATATTGGGGAGCACAAACCCAGAGGAGTATAAATAATTTCAAAATTGGAAGTGAAGCATCTATGCCACTCGAAATTATTTATGCTTTTTCTTACCTTAAAAAAGCAGCAGCCCATACCAACTGTGAACTGGGTGTTCTTTCTGAAGAAAAAAGAGATTTGATATCAAAAGTATGTGATGAAATTCTGGAAGGCAAACATGACGATCAGTTTCCACTTGTAATTTGGCAAACAGGAAGCGGCACCCAAAGTAATATGAATATAAATGAAGTAATTGCCAATCGTTCCCATGTAATTGCTGGAGGAAAATTGGAAGATTCTGAAAAAACAATACACCCCAATGATGATGTAAATAAATCACAAAGTTCAAATGATACATTCCCAACAGGAATGCATATAGCAACTTACAAAATGATTGTAGAAACTACTATTCCAGCAGTGAAGCAATTAAGAGATACGCTTAAAAAGAAATCTGAAAGTTTTATGAATGTGGTGAAAATTGGAAGAACACATTTAATGGATGCAACTCCTCTTACATTGGGGCAAGAATTCTCTGGTTATGTTTCACAATTAGACCATGGACTAAAAGCACTTAAAAACACATTAGCACATTTATCTGAATTAGCATTAGGAGGAACAGCAGTTGGAACAGGAATAAATACTCCTGATGGTTATTCAGATTTAGTCGCAAAAAAAATTGCTGATTTTACAGAGTTTCCATTTGTAAGTGCTAAAAATAAGTTTGAAGCACTTGCTGCACATGATGCCATTGTAGAAAGTCATGGAGCGCTTAAACAATTAGCAGTTTCCTTAAATAAAATTGCAAATGATATTCGCCTTTTATCCTCAGGACCAAGAAGTGGAATAGGAGAAATCATCATTCCTTCCAATGAGCCAGGTTCATCCATCATGCCAGGAAAAGTAAACCCAACACAGGCAGAAGCACTAACTATGGTTTGTGCGCAAGTAATGGGGAATGATGTAGCTATAACAGTTGGTGGCATGCAAGGACATTATGAACTAAATGTATTCAAACCTCTAATGGCGGCTAATTTTTTACAATCTGCCAGATTGATTGCTGACGCTTGTATTTCTTTTGAAAGAAATTGTGTGTCTGGAATTTTGCCTAACCATGATAATTTAAAAAAGAACTTGGATAACTCCTTAATGTTGGTTACAGCACTAAACACTAAAATTGGGTATGAGAAAGCAGCAAAAATTGCTAAAATAGCACACCAAAATGGGACAACTTTAAAAGAAGAAAGTGTTAATTTGGGTTACCTAACTGCTGAAGAATTTGACGCTTGGGTACGACCAGAAGATATGTGCTGAAAATGTTTTAATTATTTGTTTTCTTTTTTACATCCAACACAAACTGCTTGATTTTTTGCTCATCTTCTTTTTTGCAAACAAGCAAAGTACCGTCATTTTCTACTACAATATAGCCGTTTAGTCCGTGCAATACAGCCACTTTATCATGGGGCATTTTCACAATATTATCTGCTGAATCATACAACAATACCTTATTGCCTTGCACGGCATTTCGGCTTTTATCCAAATCCAAATGCGTATATAAAGAGCCCCATGTCCCTAAATCGCTCCAACCAAAATCAGCAGGATAAACATAGACACAATCTGCTTTTTCCATTATGCCATAATCAATAGAAATATTCTTACACCCTGGGAAAACCCTATCAATAAATTCAGCTTCTTTATTGGTATTATAGTATTGTTTTCCTTCTTCAAAAACAGCATACATATCATGCAAATACTTACGATATGCTAATGTTATTGATTTGGCACTCCAAATAAATATTCCTGAATTCCACAAGAAATCACCACTATCTAAAAATTGCAAGGCCAACTCCTGATTTGGTTTTTCGGTAAATGTTTTCACCTTTTTTATGGTTGTATTACTCTCCAAAGGATGCTCATTAAATTGAATGTATCCATAGCCAGTATCTGGTCGGCTTGGCAAAATCCCAATAGTTAGAAGGATATCATTTGCAGCACTTGCTTGCATCCCTTCTTTCACCACCCTTACAAACTCATCTTCATTTGTAATCAGATGATCAGAAGGTGCTACAATCATATTGGCCTCTGGATTTTGGTTGTGTATTTTGAATGCTGCATAGGCCACGCAAGGTGCAGTATTTCGCATACATGGTTCACACAATATATTTTCTTCTTTTATTTTTGGGAGTTGCTCCAAACACAAATCCTTATAATTTTTGTTTGTTACAATGAGGATATTTTCATTTGGGCAAATCTTACTCAATCTTCTGAAAGTTTGTTGAATAAGCGTTTCACCTGTTCCTAAAATATCAATAAATTGTTTAGGACGGCTTGCTTTACTCATTGGCCAAAAACGGGAGCCAATGCCTCCTGCCATTATTACTGCATAATTATTTTTCATCTTCAAATTTCTTTTTTCAATTCCCAAAAATACAACAAAAGTTTAATCTATTTATTGTCCAATAAAGCAACTGCTGCTAAGGGATTAAACAAATAGATTTTATTGGAATCAGTAGCTTTACACTTGTATCTTTTTTGTAATTTATTTAGCTTAACGAATTGCCTTCCGCTAAGGGTAGAAAAAACACTCCCATCAGGTATTTCTGATAATATTAGCTGTTTATTACTATCATATTTTCTCAACATATCACTTAAATTATAATCATTTACAGTAGAAGCTTTTGGGTTTTTGATATGCTTGCTTAGGGGTCTTAGTAAATCATCCGGAAAAATATCAGCATTTAGGAAATTTAGCATCATTTCTTTAAAAGTAATTTTCCACTCTATTCCATGTGGAGCTACTTTTCGTTTGTATTTTTCCCAAACAAAAGCATGGGCTATTTCGTGCGTAAGAGTGATGAGAAAAGCATATTTATTGAGGTCTTTATTAATGCTAATTAGGTATTCTTCTTTTTTATTTACTGTAAAATCCCCCAATTTAGTATTTCTACTTTTTTTAATTTTCACTAAAATATTTAATTCCTTAATCCACTTTTTGATTAAAGGAATACTTGCTTTTGGTATATGGTTTTCAAAATTATCCATTAACTTAATAACTGATAAGCAATAAAAGAGGAAAGATAGGCGAGCGCTCCCATATATACAAATTGAACTGCTGGCCAGGTCCAACTATTGGTTTCCCTTCTAACAATTGCAAGCGTGCTCATACACTGCATTGCAAAAGCATAAAAAAGCATCAGAGAAATTCCAACAGCAGTTGTAAAAAATGCCTTGCCTGTATCTGGGTTTTTAACAGATTCTAACTTTTCTCGAATGGTCCGAATATTAGAATTATCCCCCACACTATATATAGTTGACATGGTGCCAACAAAAACTTCTCTTGCCGCAAATGAAGTGATAAGTGCTATTCCAATTTTCCAATCAAAGCCCAATGGCTTGATGGCAGGTTCTATACTTTTCCCAATTATGCCAGCATAGGATGCTTCTAATTTTTCGGCAGCAATATGTGTTTCGGCATTTTCTTGCCCAGCCCATTTGGTTTCAATTTTCTCAAAGCGATTCCCAGGGCCGTAGGAGGACAAAAACCAAAGAATAATCGAGATGGCAATAATCACCTTTCCAGCATCAAACAAAAATACTTTTACTTTTTCAATAATGGTATAAATTACGGTTCTCCAATCCGGTATTTTATAAGATGGCATTTCCATGATATAAAAACTTCTCTCTTTTGCTTTGAGAATAAATTTCATGATAAAAGCAGTCCCAAGAGCCGCTAAAAATCCGAGCAAATAAAAAGCCATCATTACCAGTCCTTGCAAATTGAATGGTCCCCAACTTTGCTCGGAAGGAATTATCATGGCAATAATTAGGGTGTAAACAGGAAGGCGAGCCGAACAACTCATAAGGGGTGTAACCATTATAGTTATCATTCTTTCTTTCCAAGATGCAATAGTTCTAGCAGACATAATTGCAGGTATAGCACAAGCTGCTCCACTTAAAAGAGGAATAATTGATCTGCCATTCAGTCCAAACACCCTTAGTATTTTATCGGTAATAAAGCCCACACGAGCCATATAACCAGTATCTTCCAAAAAAGCAATAAAAGCGAATAAAAAGGCAATTTGTGGCACAAAAATGATAATACCACCAAGCCCTGCCAAAATTCCCTTTACAAGTAAATCGTTAAAAACCCCTGGCGGAAGAGTTGCCGCAACCCAAATGGAAAGGTCTGTAAACCAGCTATCAATCAAATCCATTGGGTAAGCCGACCATGAAAAAATAGCTTGAAAAATTAGAAATAAAACACCCAAAAAGATAAAATAGCCAAAAACAGGATGAATCAAGACATCATCTAACCATTTTGTAATAGATCGATTTGTTTTTATTTGCGTTTTTGTACTGCAAAAATCAACAACAGTATCTATTTTTTTATACCTTCTTATTGTTTCTTGTGCTTGTGCTCTGCTAGGAATAAACTGATGTTTTTTGCTAAGAATATTTAATTCAGAGTGTAATTTATTTTTACTATTTACCTCCTGCATACAAAGTGCAAGGAATGAACCGTAATCATTTTCTGATTTTCTTAAATCGTTTGTTTCCTCAATAATATTTTTGAAAAGCGTTCTGATATCAAAAAATGAAGTTACCGATTCTTGTGTATTAGCTTCAATAATAGCTTTTTTTAGGTTTTTTATTCCCTCTTGTTTTCTGGCATTAATAGCAACAATAGGAATTTGTAACTCTTGAGAGAGTTTACTTACATTAATAATAATGCCCTGTTTTAAAGATAAATCGACCATATTTAGAGCCAAAACTACTTTCATTTTTAAGTCAATTATCTGAGTTATCAGAAAAATAGATCGCCTTAAATTAGTTGCATCAGCAACCACTACAGTTACTTCTGGATAATCTTCATCCTCTCTGTTACAGATAACTTCTTGGGCAACTTTTTCATCAATGGATTTTGGATATAAGCTATAAGCGCCAGGAACATCAGTAATTTCTGCTTTTGTATTTTGGTCTAAATTACAAATCCCAGTTTTTTTCTCTACCGTAATACCTGGATAATTTCCCACTTTCTGTCTAAGGCCAGTCAGAGCATTAAAAAGAGTGGATTTTCCAGAATTTGGATTTCCGGCTAGTACCACTTTTATTTTTGTAGTTTCCATCTACAGCTGTTTTACGATTATTTGCTCTGCATCTTCTTTCCTCAAGCTCAGCATAAAGCCAGAAACCACAATAGCAATTGGGTCATTAAAAGGAGCTTTCCTCTCCACAACTACCTTTTCTCCTGGCGTACAACCCATTTCTAAAAGTTTCTGTGCCAATTCAGCATCATTTATGGTATCAATGATATATTCCTTTCCTATTGCTATACAAGAGAGTTTTTGCATGCGGCAAATTTAGTTATTTAGAATGACTCTAAAATAAGTAATTGGGGATATTTTAAATTTTGTGTTTTTGCTCTGTTTTATTAGAGAAATTCGGGCAATCGCAACTGTTGTTTTTACTTAAAAAACAGGAGGTTATAAAAATAGAGAAAAATAAAAATACTAATATGAGTTTTGTTTTATTCATAATGAAAGTTCAAAAATAAATAAAAGTAGCAATAGTTTAGGGGCTTATTTCACAAATTATATATACTTTTATTTTCAATGTACACCGCTTTAAAAAATATAGGACAGTATTTTATGTTGTTGCGCAGGGTATTTAGCGTCCCTGAAAAAAGAGCAATTTTCTCTAAACAAATTATTTTAGAGATTGAAAAAATTGGATTAAACTCCTTAGGGATTGTAATTATTATTTCCTTGTTTGTAGGGGCGGTGGTAACTATTCAAACTGCTTTTAATCTTAGCAATCCTTTTCTGCCTAAATATTTAATTGGTTTAGCTACTAGAGATTCTTTGATTTTAGAATTTTCGCCAACTATGATTTGCTTGATTTTAGCTGGGAAAGTAGGCTCGAATGTTGCATCAGAAATTGGGAGTATGCGCGTAACTGAACAAATTGATGCCCTAGAAATGATGGGTGTAAATTCTGCTAATTTCCTTATACTTCCAAAAATTATTGCAGCCATGTTCTTCTTCCCTTTTTTAGTAATCATTAGCATGGGGATAGGTATGTTTGGTGGTTGGCTAGGTAGTATTTCGGTTGATGTGACCACAGCCGATTTTTTATACGGTTTAAAACACGAATTTAATCCTTTTTATATTACTTATTCGCTTACTAAAACAGTGGTTTTTGCTTTTATCATCACTTCTGTTTCTTCCTATTACGGCTATTTTACCAAAGGCGGGGCATTAGAGGTAGGCGTATCGAGCACCAAGGCAGTGGTTTATAGTAGTGTGGTGGTGCTTATTTTTAATTTTATTCTTACTCAATTATTATTGGCATGATAAGCGTAGAAAATATAAACAAGCATTTTGGAGAAAATCATGTTTTAAAGGATGTGTCTTTTGTATTTGAGCCTGGGAAAACGAATTTGATAATTGGAGAAAGTGGATCCGGTAAAACGACATTATTAAAAGTGATGATTGGATTGCATGAAGCGAATGGCGGTGTGGTAAACTATAACGAGCGGAATTTCACAGAAATGAATTTTAAAGCCAGAAAAGAGTTACGCAAAGAAATAGGTATGCTATTTCAAGGAGGCGCATTGTTTGATTATATGAGTGTGCAAGAAAACATCATCTTCCCCTTAAATATGTTTGCTGAAAAATCAGAAGAAGAAAATTTGGAAAGAGTAAATTTTTGTCTAAATAGAGTGAATTTAGAAAATACAAATCATTTGTTGCCTTCTGAACTTAGCGGAGGGATGAAAAAAAGAGTCGCTATTGCAAGGGCAATTGCACTAAATCCAAAATATTTACTTTGTGATGAGCCAAATTCAGGGCTTGACCCAAAAACTGCCATTCTGATTGATAATTTGATACAGGAAATTACTGAGGAGTATAATATCACAACAATTGTAAATTCACACGATATGAATTCGGTAATGGAAATTGGAGATAAAATTGCTTTTATTCATCAAGGAAAAATTTGGTGGACCGGAAATAAGGATGATTTAATGACAAGTGAAAACCAAGAATTAAATGATTTTGTATTTGCTTCTAAGCTTTTTAAAAGGTTAAGGCAAAAATTCTAACATTTACTGCAAAAACGGATTGTGTTCTCTTTCGTAATTTAGTACAGTGGAAGGGCCATGTCCACAATGGATTTGTGTTTGTCCGGGAAGTGGAAATATTTTTTTTGTTATACTATTTATCAAAGTATCATAATCTCCAAAGGGTAAATCTGTACGCCCAATACTCATTTGAAAAATAACATCCCCACTAATTATAAAGTTATGCTGCTCACTATAAAAGCAAATATGACCTGGGGCATGTCCGGGAGTAAAGATAACATCCAACTTGCTTTCTCCAAACGAAAATGTATCGCCATCCTTTAAAAAATGTTTCGGATAGGGAGAACCGCTATAATTCTCCAACCCATACATTTTGCTAATTTGTCCAGCATTTTCTAAAAGCGGTAAATCATCTTTATGCATTTGTAGTTCCACTCCCCACTTTTCTGCTACAAATTGATTCCCCAAAATATGATCGATATGACAATGGGTATTTAAAAGGGCAACTGGTTTTAATTTATTCTCTGTGATGAAATCTTCCAATTCTTTTTCTTCTGCTTTTTCATAACAGCCAGAATCAATAATTACGCACTCCCTGCTTTTATCATAAAGCACAAAAGTATTTTCCTGAAAAGGATTAAAAATAAATCTTTTTATTTTCATTAATTATAAAATCAGAAATACAAATATACCTCTTTCTTTTACTTTATTATCTTTACATTTTAAAGAAAATGCGATTTCTTATCATTATAATAAGTGTTATTTTTCTACCACTAATGGCAGGGGCACAATTTTATTATGGTTTGCAAACCGATTTTGGTAAAAGCAGGGTGCAATACAAAGAATTTAATTGGACAAGCTACCAATATGAGCGATTCGACACCTATTATTATAGAGGAGGAAAGCCATTGGCTCAATATACTGCAAAGCAGGCACATCAATTACTTAGCAAGATTGAAAAACAGTGGGTTTTTAATTATGAGAAAAGAATACAGTTTGTGATTTACAACACTTTCTCCGATTTTAAGCAATCCAACATTGGATACAAGCAGCATGATGAATATAATATTGGGGGAAAAACTCAGATTGTTGGCACCAAAGTTTTGCTTTATTTTGATGGAGATTACAATCATCTAAAAAAACAAATTGCTGCTGGAATAACCAAAATTTTGCTTAATGAAATGATGTATGGCGGCAATATGGCGGATGCATTTACCAACTCTACACTTTTGAATCTCCCAGATTGGTTTGTGGATGGCTTGGTTGCTTTTATTGCTGACCCTTGGAATATGCAGATGGAAAACCGGGTAAAAGACAAAATTGGAACAGAAGATTTTAAAAATTTCAATCATCTCGAAAAAGAAGATGCCGTGCTTGCTGGTTATTCTATTTGGCACTATATCAGTAATACTTATGGGCAGCAGGCGGTTGCCGAATTACTTTATATGGTTCGCCTTAGCAGAAATATTGAAAACGGATTTCAGTTTGTGTTGGGCAAGTCAGTAAAAACGATAAATAGTGAGTGGTTAGAATATTATTTTCAGACGGATGTAACTGGAATATATCCTTCTTCCAATCAGTTGCCGATAAAAATTAAAAGCCAAGAAAAAATCACGCAAATAGAGATAAGTCCCAAGGGAAATAAGATTGCTTTTGTGAGCAATGAAATGGGGAAATACAGAATTTATTTGTACGATTTGAAAACTAAAAAACAAACAAAAATTGTTTCTGTTGGGCACAAATTAGATAGAATTACAGATCTAACAGTGCCGGTAATTGCATGGGAGCCAAAAGGAAAAAAAATAGCATTCGTCACCGAGAAAAAAGGGAAGATACAAATGAACTATTACGATATTTCAAAGAGAAAAACAAACAGATTTGAGTTACAACATTTGCAAAAAGTGCTGAGTATGAGCTATGATAAAAAAGGGAAAATCCTTTTACTCTCAGCCCTTAGGCAGAACCAAACGGACATTTTTACCTTTGGAGTAGTAGGGCACAAACTCACCAATATCACTAATGATAAATTCTTGGATTTGCACCCTTGTTTTTCGCCAAATAACGAATTTATTATTTTCAGTTCAAACAGAAAAGGTGATATTTTATATGAAGAAAGCCAGGTTTTCTCCCATAACAAAACCAACGATTTGTTTTTGTATAATTATAAAACTGAAAGCCCAAAACTTTTACGCCTTACCAATACGCCTGAAATTAATGAAACAAACCCAAAGCCAATAAAAGATAATTTGTATTGGTTTTTGGCGGATGAAAACGGCCTAAACAATCGTTTTAGTGTGAAAATAGATAGCGTAAAAGTAGAGACAGACACAAGCTTTTTTTATCAGAAAAACTTTACCATTTCTCCGTTTACAAACTACAATAGAGATATTATTTGCTTTGACACAAAACCAAAAGCAAAGCATTTAGTGGAGGTGCTTTATCTAAATGGAAACTATAGTATTTATGATAAAAAGTTGAGTAGGAAAATTAAAAAACCAGAGATTAATTTAACGGATTCCTACTTTTTGCAACTAAAAAATAATAAAATAGAAAGTGAATTTGAGCCGGAAAAATCTAATAGAGATTCTTTATGGAAGGAAAATAAAGTGGATATTCAAAATTATCAGTTTGGTACATTTGATGAAATAAACAACCGAATCAGTAACAAAGAAAATAGTCATTTTTCAGATAATAGAAAAACAACTAAATTGCCAAAAGCACGGAACTATTTTATTTCTTTTACTACCGATTATGTCGTTAGTCAGTTTGATAATTCCTACATTACAAAATCCTATCAGCCATACAGCAATTACAAAATGCCACTGTTTTTGAATCCTGATTTTGATGCTTTAATAAAAGTTGGAACAGCAGATTTGTTTGAGGATTATAAAATAATTGGAGGGGTGCGTCTTTCAGGAGATTTGAAAAGTAATGGCTATATGCTGAGTTTTCTGGATAATAAAAATCGATTGGATAAATCCTATATTTTTTCAAGGCAAAGTATCAATATGGTAAAAGACAATGCACTGCAAAAAGTCTATTCTTACGAATTAAGAGGTATTTTTAATTGGCCTTTTGATGAGGTATTTAGCACAAGGGGTTCGCTTAGTTTCCGTAATGATAAAAAAGTTTTCATGTCAACAGACATCATTAATCTTATAAAACCGAACACTTACAGTAATTGGATTACCTTCAGAAGTGAAGTGGTTTTTGAAAATACCATAAACAAAGGACTGAACCTATATAATGGTGGGCGCTACAAGATTTTTGCAGAATATTATCGCCTATTGGAAGATGCGAAAACGGATATGATTATTCTAGGGTTGGATGCCAGGAATTATAAAAAAGTAAGTCATTCCATTATTTGGGCAAACAGAGTTGCGGCAAGCACCTCTTTCGGAAATCAGAAATTGCTTTATTATATGGGAGGAGTGGATGCATGGCTGATGCCAAAGTTTAACCAAGAAACGGATGTGGCGGAAAACGAAAATTATAGCTATCAAACTTTGGCTACTAATATGAGGGGATTTCACCAAAATGTGAGAAATGGCAACAGTTTTTTTGTGCTAAATACCGAACTGAGAGTTCCACTTTTCAAATATATTTTAAGAAGACCCATTACATCTGATTTTATTAATAATTTTCAGATTGTAACTTTTGCTGATTTTGGCACTGCATGGAATGGGGCAACTCCTTTTTCAAAGGAAAACCAACTCAACTATGAAGTAATTGAAAATGGCCCTATAACCATTACCATTGACAAACAGAAAAACCCATTTGTTGGCGGTTTTGGCTTTGGCGTAAGAAGCAGATTGTTTGGTTATTTCTTGCGTGCCGATTGGGCTTGGGGCGTGGAGGATGGCTATGTATTGCCAAGTATTTTATATATATCTTTGGGGCTTGATTTCTAAAAAAACAAATATGACAATTACTACTATAATTTTTCTTATTGTAATCGGACTTTTAGCTGGTATTTTAAGCGGAATTGTAGGAATTGGCGGAGGTCTTATTATGATTCCAATGCTGATTTTATTTCTAGGACTTTCACAGCATTCTGCACAAGGAACATCATTAGCAGTAATGCTTCCTCCAATCGGAATTTTAGCCGCCATGAACTATTACAAAGCTGGTTTTGTGGAATGGAAATTTGCACTTATTATTGCAGCAACTTTTATTATTGGAGGGTATTTTGGTTCCAAGTTTGCGGTAAGTGTATCGGCTGCTGTGCTTCAAAAGATTTTTGGTGTAGTGTTGCTTGTGGCAGCAATAAAAATGATTTTTGGAAAGTGAGTTTGAAAGAAAAAATAAAAGAATTATCGGCAGAATTATTGCCTCAAATTATTGAAATAAGGCGAACTATTCATCAAAACCCTGAGTTATCCTTTCAAGAATATGAAACTTCCAAATATATCAAATCTGTTTTAACCGATTGGGATATTCCTTTTCAGGATGGTATTGCCGATACAGGAATTGTTGTATTATTAAAAGGAAACAAGCCGGAAAAAAGTTGCACAGCTCTAAGGGCAGATTTTGACGCCTTGCCTATCAAGGAAGAAAATGAGGTGGAATATTGTTCCAAAAATGATGGTGTGATGCACGCTTGCGGACATGATGCGCATACGGCTTCTTTATTAGGAACTCTTAAAATAGTGCATACAGTACAATCCCAGTGGGAGGGAAGTGTAAAATTTATTTTCCAGCCAGCAGAAGAACGACTTCCCGGAGGAGCAAAACAGATGATTGCAGAAGGCGTGTTGGAAAATCCTAAGGTTAATGGTATGTTCGGTCAGCATGTTTTCCCTGATTTGGAAGTAGGAAAAGTGGGCTTTAAAGCTGGCATGTATATGGCATCTACTGATGAGTTGTACATTACAATTTTAGGAAAAGGAGGGCATGCAGCATTGCCTGAAAAAAATAAAAACCCTATAAAAGTAGCTTCCAAATTGGTATCGGATTTATACGATTATTTCGATACGCAAAAAGATACGCCTTCTGTTTTTTCTATTGGGTTTATTGAAGGGATTGGTTCAACCAATGTAGTTCCCGATAAAGTAAAAATGATGGGAACCCTGCGAGCAATGGATGAAGATTGGCGAGCAAATTCACACAAAAAAATGATAGAGATTTCTTCAAATTTGGGCAAAAAACACAATGTAGAAATTGATTTTGAAATTAGAAAAGGCTATCCTTTTTTGGAAAATGATATTCCACTTACTAAAAAGGCAATTGAATGCGCAAAGCAGTATTTGGGTGAAGAAAATGTATCTCTTTTACCAATAAGGATGACAGCAGAAGATTTTTCCTATTATTCCCAAAAAGTACCTTCTTGTTTCTACCGACTAGGAACAGCCAATAAAGAAAAAGGAATTACACATGGTTTGCACACTTCCCGTTTTAATATTGATGAAAATGCACTGGAAATAGGGATGGGCTTAATGGCCTTTTTTGCCACTGAAAATCTTAACTAATCAACTTTTTCCCAATGCTAGAAAACTCCTCAGTAAATAGCTTTATTCTATCTTTCAAATCATCATTTGATATGGTGTCGTCTTCAAAATCTTTTCCTGTTGCATACACAATTCTAGGCAGTTGTATCATGCGCCATTCATTCATGCAAATTTGTGTAAGGTGCATGGTGGAAAGGTAACTTCTTTCTCCGCCAGCTGCACATATAATTCCAAAAAACTTCCCTTCTACGCCACCGCAACAGCCGTCTAAAATTATTTTCAAGCCGTCATTTACCGAATAACAATGCACGCCCATTGCAAAAATAATATTGTCTGCTTCTGCTACTTTCTGGCTTAGTTCCTCCATGGATGGAGTAGGGCCTTTATAAAAGGGGAGTAGTTCCATTTCTCTGGCATCCACCAATTCTGTATTCACTCCTTTTTCTTGCAATAAGGAATGTATTGCTTTACAAAGAATAAAAGAACGGGATGTTTTTGATAAAGAAGAAGATATAATTAGTGTATTCATATTTTTAGTTGCCCATGTGAGATATAAACTGAATGCGCGACATTCTGAGTTCCTCATCCGTGTATTCGTCTTCATCAAATTCTTCTCTTAATTCCTGAAAAGATGCTTCATCCGATTCGGCTAATACCTCATCAAGTTCCTCTATTTGGTAATCTTCCAATATTTCTTTGATAAGGTAAGACAGATTTATTTTTGTTCCAGAATCAACAATGGTTTCTATTTCCGTTAGCAAATCATCTACGGTAATTCCTTTTGCTGAGGCAATATCAGAGAGAGGTAATTTTTTATCAATATTTTGTATAATATAAATTTTGTTGCTCGATTTGTTCGCTAATGAGCGCACCACCATATCTGATGGTCTTTCAATCTCATTTTCTTCTACATATTTTGTAATAATATCAATGAAAGATTGGCCATATTTCATGGCTTTACCTTGCCCAACCCCCTGAATTTGTCCCATTTCCTCCATAGTAATTGGGTATTGGTTTGCCATATCGGTAAGGGATGGTTCCAAGAAAATAATAGGAGGGGGAAGTCCTTTTGCTTTTGCTATTTTCTTTCTGTGGTCTTTCAGT
>DUAL01000076.1:24850-39599 GCA_012960835.1 Flavobacteriales bacterium
ATCACATCAGCAGCAGCACCTTTTTGTTGCCCTACCGATTCTGTTTTTAATAGGTCGTAATCATGGTCTTCTGTAAGCTGGAAAGAATAAGGTTTCTTCAAGAATTTTTTTCCTTCATCTGTTACTTTTAGTATGCCATAGGTTTCAATTTCTTTTGTAATAAGTCCTTTTACATAAGCTTGCCTTATTACAGCATGCCAGAACTCCTTACCCTTATCTGTTCCGCAAGCAAACACATCACTTATTAGCATGGCATGTTGCTTTATCAAGCTATTGCTTTCGCCAACCAAAACTTTTACCGTTTCTTTGGCTTTAAAGCTTTCATTACAAGCCAGCATTGTTGTCATCAATTTTTTCACAAAGTCTTTCCCTTCAAACTTTGGTTTTGGATGTTTGCAATTATCACACATCTGCTCACATCTAGCATCATCAAACTGTTCGCCAAAGTAATGCAATAAGTATTTTCTTCTGCACATGGATGTTTCAGCAAAAGAGATGGTTTCCAAGATTAATAATCTTCCCACTTCCACTTCCGAAACAGGTTTGCCGTGTAAGAAGTTTTCTAATTTTTCAATATCCTTATAACTATAAAAAGTGACGCAAATACCTTCTCCGCCATCCCTTCCAGCACGCCCTGTTTCTTGATAATACCCTTCCAAACTTTTAGGAATATCATGATGTATTACAAAACGAATATCAGGTTTGTCAATTCCCATTCCAAAAGCAATTGTAGCTACAATCACATCTGCATCTTCCATCAAAAAAGCATCTTGGTGTTTCACCCTGACTTTACTGTCAAGCCCTGCATGATAGGGGAGCGCATTGATGCCATTTACTTGCAGAGTTTCGGCAATTTCTTCTACTTTCTTTCTGCTCAAACAATAAATAATTCCTGATTTTCCTGTGTGTTGTTTTATAAATTTAATGATTTCCTTCTCCACATTTATTTTTGGTCGGATATCATAAAACAGATTTTCTCTGTTAAAAGAATCTAAATATAGTTTTGCATTCTCTAATTTCAGATTTTTTTGAATATCCTGCTGCACTTTTGGAGTAGCAGTTGCAGTTAGAGCTATAATTGGCTTTCTTCCAATATTGTCAATTATTTGTCTTAGTTTTCTGTATTCTGGCCTAAAATCATGCCCCCATTCTGAGATACAATGTGCTTCATCAACAGCATAAAATGAAATCTTAATGGTTCTGAAAAATAAAATATATTCTTCCTTGGTGAGGGATTCTGGCGCTACATACAATAGTTTCGTTTTCCCTGATGAAAGGTCATCTTTTACCTCTTGCACTTGTTGTCTATTTAAGGATGAATTTAGAACATGAGCAACACGATCATCTTCATTAAAGCCCCTTAGGGCATCCACTTGGTTTTTCATCAGTGCAATAAGCGGTGAAACAATAATAGCCACCCCTTCATCAATAAGGGCAGGAAGTTGATAGCACATGGATTTTCCTCCTCCTGTTGGCATTATTACTAGGGAGTCGTTGCCAGCTTGCAGGTTTTTAATTATTCCCTCTTGTCGACCTTTAAAACTGCTAAAACCAAAAATCTTTTTTAAGTGCTTGTGTAATGTAAGTTGAGATTTACTCATACAATCATTAATATTTTTCTAAAAGTAATACTTTTGCATAAAATACAACAAGAAATAAAAATAATATTATTTAGTTAAAATAATAAAAAAATTGAAATCATTTTCACAAATATTAGATATTGCTAAATCGGTTATCCGATTAGAATCTGTTTCGATAGCGGAACTTAGTGATAAATTAAATGATGATTTTGCCAAAGCAGTTGAACTTATATTATCATCTAATGGAAGAGTAATAGTAGCGGGAGTAGGAAAATCCGCCAATATAGCCACTAAAATAGTGGCTACTTTTAATTCCACTGGCCAACCAGCTGTCTTTTTGCATGCCGGAGATGCCATTCATGGCGACTTAGGAAATATTCAAGAAAATGATGTTGTTATTTGTATTTCAAAAAGCGGAAATACATCCGAAATAAAATATTTGTTGCCACTTATTAAAAATATGGGAAACAAAATTGTTGCTATTTGCGGAAATAATGATTCTTATCTTGCAAAAGAGGCCGATTTCGTGTTGGATGCAACTGTTAAAAAAGAGGCTTGCCCAAATAATTTAGCACCTACTTCAAGCACAACTGCTCAACTGGTTTTAGGGGATGCCCTGGCAATTTGTCTTTTAGAATGTAAAAATTTCACCGATAAAGATTTTGCTCGCTTTCATCCTGGGGGTGTTTTAGGAAAAAAACTTTTCTTGAAAGTAAATGATATTGCAAAAAATAATGAAGCTCCATTTGTGCAAAGCCATGAAAACATCAAAAATGTAATTATTGAAATTTCCAGGAAAAGATTGGGTGCAACAGCCGTTTTAGATGGGAAAAAACTTGTAGGAATAATTACAGACGGAGATTTAAGAAGGATGCTGGAAAAAGGAAAAAAGATAGAGGAAGTCCTTGCAAAAGATATAATGAATAAAAACCCAAAAATGATTAATGCTTCTGAGTTGGCTATTGAAGCACTTAAAATGATGGAGCAAAATAATATCAGCCAATTGCTTGTCGTTGAGAAAGAGAATTATATTGGGATTATCCACATACACGATATACTTAAAGAGGGAATAGCTTAAATGAATACCGAAAAACAAAAGCAGGAAATGTCTTTTTTAGAGCATTTAGAAGTGTTCAGATGGCATTTGGTTCGGTCAGTTTTTGCGGTTTTGTTTTTTGCTGTTATTGCTTTTATTTTCAAAGGTATCCTTTTTGATGGCATCCTGCTTGCCCCAAAAAATCCGGATTTTACTACTTATAAAATGCTTTGCTATTTATCTCAGCAAATGGGTATGGGAGATGCGCTTTGTATGGATGAGTTGCCTTTTATTCTGATGAATATTAGTATGTCAGGGCAATTTAGCACCCATATAATGACTTCCATAGTGGCAGGTTTTGTAGTGGCTTTCCCTTATGTATTTTGGGAAATGTGGCGATTTATTTCACCGGCTTTGCATGATGATGAAAGCAGTGTTGCAAAGGGAGTTGTATTTTTTTCCTCTATTCTTTTTTTACTTGGAGTATTGTTTGGTTATTATGTGGTTTCTCCTTTGTCCGTTCATTTCTTAGGCTCTTATCAAGTAAGTGAAACGGTAGCAAATCAGATTTCTTTAAGTTCTTTTATTAGCACTGTTACCACTGTTTGTTTGGCAAATGGAGTAATTTTTGAATTGCCTATTTTGGTTTATTTTCTCACAAAAATAGGATTACTAACACCTCAATTTATGCAGACTTACAGAAAACATGCATTGGTTATGACTCTTATTTTTTCAGCAATCATAACTCCTCCCGATATTACCAGTCAGATATTAGTAGCTCTACCGCTTATGGTACTTTATGAAATAAGTATTAAAATTTCGGCAAGAGTACTGAGAAAACAAGAAAAACAATTGAAAAAGTCATGAAATTAAAAGTAGAAAATATTGTAAAATATTACAAACAAAGAGCAGTGGTTGATGGGGTAACTATTGAACTGAATCAAGGTGAGATTGTTGGTTTGTTAGGACCCAATGGAGCAGGGAAAACTACAAGTTTTTACATGATGGTTGGCTTAATATCACCAAATGATGGGAATGTATATTTAGGAGAAGAGGATATTACGGATTTACCAATGTATAAGCGTGCTCAAATGGGAATAGGTTATTTGGCGCAAGAAGCATCCGTATTTAGAAAAATGACGGTGGAGGATAATCTTTTGTCGGTTTTGGAAATGACAACTTTAAGTAAACAGCAGCAGAAAGAAAAATGTGAATCCTTACTTTCGGAATTTGGTTTGCAAAATATTAGAAAAAGTATGGGTGGATTACTATCTGGAGGGGAGCGCAGAAGATGCGAAATTGCAAGAGCTTTGGCTACAAATCCTAAATTTATTTTACTGGATGAGCCATTTGCAGGGGTCGATCCTATTGCGGTAGAAGATATTCAACAGATAGTAGCTACTCTTAAAAATAAAAATATTGGTATACTTATTACCGATCATAATGTGCACGAAACTTTATCCATTACAGATAGGGCCTATCTACTTTTTGAAGGAAAAATATTAAAATCAGGAACGGCAGAAGAATTGGCTGCAGATGAGCAAGTTAGAAAAGTATATTTAGGACAAAACTTTGAATTAAGATGATAATTGTAACGGGTGCAGCAGGTTTTATCGGGAGTTGTTTGGTCAAAAAGCTAAATAATGAGGGTTTTAATAATTTAGTTTTAGTGGATGATTTTTCAGATGAAACCAAGAATAAAAACTTAGAGGGAAAACAATTTTTCGAAAAGGTGCACAGAAAGGATTTGATGAGTTGGATGGATGGAAATTGGAATACAATAGATTTTGTTTTTCATATTGGTGCCAGAACCGATACCACAGAATTTGATACTGCAATTTTTGATAAACTTAATCTAAATTATTCTAAAAATTTATGGGAGAAATGCGTAAAATTTCAGATTCCATTTATTTACGCTTCCTCAGCAGCAACTTATGGAATGGGAGAGTTTGGCTTTGAGGATAGCCATGAGCTTGTGGAAAAATTACAACCCCTTAATCCGTATGGAATATCAAAAAATGAATTTGATAAATGGGTGTTAAAGCAAAATGAGAATCCACCATTTTGGGCTGGTTTTAAGTTTTTCAATGTATTTGGGCCCAACGAATATCATAAAGGAAGGATGGCATCCGTCATTTTTCACACCTTTAATCAGATAAAAGAAACAGGAGGAATGAAGCTTTTCCATTCTCATAATCAAGATTATAAAGATGGAGAGCAACTTAGAGATTTTATCTATGTAAAGGATGTTTGTGAGGCGCTTCTGTTTATGATGAGGCACAAAAAAGATAGTGGGATTTATAATTTAGGAACAGGAAAAGCGCGTACTTTTAACGATTTGGCAAAAGCTACTTTTAGTGCTTTAAACAAAATGCCAAATATTTCTTTTATCGATACGCCAGAGGATATAAGGGATAAATACCAATATTTTACGCAAGGAGATATGCAAAAACTAAAAAATATTGGTTATAAAAAATCATTCACAACATTAGAAAAAGGGGTGGATGAATATGTGAAATTCTATTTACTAAAAGGGAAATATTTTTAGAGTTCTTCTCTGAATTCTACTAAAAACTGACGGATATTTTTTAGATGATTGATGATTTCAACATTGTCAATGGTATCTGCTTTATTTTCGCGTAATTTCTTTTTAGCGCCTTCCAAAGTGAAACCTCTTTCTTTGGTTAAGTGATAAATTATTCTAAGGTTGTCCACATCTTTTTTGGTGAACATTCTGTTTCCTTTTTTATTTTTTTTTGGTTTCAGGATATCAAACTCCTTTTCCCAATATCGGATGGAAGAAACACTTACATCAAACATTTTTGCTACATCCCCAATGGGATAAAATAATTTTTCTATTTCTTTTTCTTTATAAGGCATTAGTCAAATGACTGGTTATTTTGAGAGGAAATTTCGAGCATTTTATCGTATTCCTCAGGGCTCAAATCATTATAATAATAATTAACAGGATTGATTTTTCTTTTGTTTTTTATTACTTCATAATGCAGGTGAGGTGCAACTGATGTGCCTGTACTTCCTACATAACCAATTATTTCTCCTCTTTTTACTTTTTGCCCTCTATACACTATGTATTTTGTCATATGCGCATAAAGCGTTTGGTAGCCATATCCATGATCAACTATTACATGATTGCCATAGCCTCTTCTGCTTCTTCTTACTTTTGCTATTTTTCCATCACCAGTGGCATAAATAGGGGTGCCTTGCGGAGCTGTAAAATCCATTCCTGTATGAAGTTTTCTTGTTTTGTAAATGGGGTGAATTCTGTAACCATAACCACTTGCCACTCTACCTAAATCTTTATTGGCTATTGGCTGAATTGCTGGGATTGATGCCAACATATTCGCTTTATTTTTTGCTAAATCAATTACTTCATCAAAGGATTTGGACTGAATATAGAGTTGTTTAGAAAGTTTATCTGCCTTTTTTGCCGCTTCTATTACCAATTCGGCATTGCTAAAATTACGAATATCCTTATATCTATTCACACCTCCAAAACCTGCCTTTCTAATGGAAGAAGGGATAGGGTCAGCTTCAAAAATCACACGATATATATTATCATCTCTGTGCTGAATGTCATCTAAAACCAAATCAATTTGTGTCATTTTCTTGCTCAAGATATCATATTGTAACACTAAATTTTCAATCTCGCTTTTCAATCTTTTTTCCTTTGGGCTATCAAAAAACTGAAAAAACACAATTACCATAATCAGTCCAACAACTGTACTAGCTGATAAAAAGCCAAGAGAACGCTTGAACTTATCAAAAGTATTTAGTTCAATTCGTTTATAACTTAATGTTTTGGTATCGTAATAATATTTTATTTTAGCCATGAAATTATTTCTGCCGCAAAATTAGTGAAATTACATTATATTGAGGCGCTAAATTTACTGATTTCTAACACATTAATGTGAATAGACAAAATATAAAGAATGGATTCTAAAAAAGTAAGGGCTTTATTTTTAAACTTTTATCAAGAAAAAGCACATCAAATTGTCAGTTCTGCCCTAATGGTGGTGCAAAATGATCCTACTTTAATGTTCACCAATGCGGGAATGAATCCTTTTAAGGATATATTTTTAGGTAATTCCAAGCCCACAGATTTAAGAGTGGCAAATTCACAAAAGTGCTTGCGAGTTTCTGGAAAACATAATGATTTGGAAGAGGTAGGACACGATACCTATCATCATACCATGTTCGAAATGTTGGGGAATTGGTCCTTTGGTGATTATTTCAAAGAAGATGCAATTAATTGGTCTTGGGAATTTTTAACTGAAGTTTGTAAGTTAGATAAAGATCGGCTTTATGTAACGGTTTTTGAAGGAGCGAAAGAGGATGGTTTATCAAGAGATAAAGCAACTTTTGATATTTGGAGCAAGCATACCCAAACAGATAAAATATTAAATGGAAATAAAAAAGATAACTTTTGGGAAATGGGGGAGGTTGGCCCTTGTGGTCCTTGTAGTGAAATTCATTATGATAATAGAACGGATAAAGAAAGAGCAAAAGTTGAAGGAGCAACTCTTGTAAATAAAGATCATCCACAAGTTATTGAAATCTGGAATCTGGTTTTTATGCAGTACAGCCGAAAAGCAGACAATAGTTTAGAGCAACTTCCTAGTAATCATGTAGATACTGGCATGGGTTTTGAACGACTTTGTATGATAATGCAAGGGGTAAAATCCAATTATGATACTGATATTTTTCAGCCAATAATTCAACAAATAGCAAAGCTTAGCAAAAGGGAATATGGTAAAAATGAAAAACAAGATATTGCCATGCGTGTGATTGCAGATCATATAAGGGCTATCACTTTTTCCATTGCAGATGGGCAACTGCCTTCCAATGTCAAGGCCGGTTATGTTATCCGTAGGATTTTAAGAAGAGCTGTCCGCTATGGCTATTCGTTCCTGGATATGAAAGAGCCATTTATGTATAAATTAGTAGAGGTATTAAGTGCACAAATGGGAAAGCAATTTCCAGAAATAAAATCACAAATTGATATTATAGAAAATGTAGTAAAACAGGAAGAAAAATATTTTTTAAGAACGCTTGAAGCGGGCTTAAAAAGGATTCAGCAAATGATGGTAAAGGCAAAAAATATTTCTGGCAAGCAACTTTTTGAATTATACGATACTTTTGGTTTCCCAAAAGATTTGACAATATTAATATTAAATGAAAAAGGCATGAAATGTGATACAGATGGCTTTGATGCAGAAATGAAAAAACAAAAAGACAGATCAAAATCTGCTGCAAAAATAGAAACTAGCGATTGGATGGTGCTGATTGAAGATGAAGTAGAGGAGTTTGTTGGGTATAAAAAATTAGAAACCGACATTAAAATTACTAGATATAGAGAAGTAAAAACTGTTGATGGAGTTGTTTTTCATCTGGTTTTTAACCTAACTCCATTTTATGCAGAAGGTGGTGGGCAAGTTGGTGATACAGGATGTATCAAAAATGAAAAGGAATGCATTGAGATATTTGATACCAAAAGGGAAACCAATGTAATTATTCATTTTGTTAAGGAGTTGCCAAAAAAATTAAAAGAAAAATTTACGGCTATCGTGGATTTAGATTCAAGAATTTCCACCGAAAGAAATCATACTGCTACGCATTTGTTACATGAGAGTTTGCAGGAAATTTTAGGCGAGCATGTGCAGCAAAAAGGGTCTTTGGTTTGTGCTGATTATTTAAGGTTCGATTTTTCTCACTTTTCAAAACTTTCTAATGAGGAGTTGTCAAAAATAGAAGCAAGTGTAAATTATAAAATATTAAATAATATCTTCTTAACAGAGCATAATAACATGCCGATTTCTGAAGCAAAAGAAATGGGTGCCATGATGCTATTTGGCGAAAAATATGGAGATGTAGTAAGAATGATTCAGTTTGATTCTTCCAAAGAACTCTGTGGAGGAACGCATGTAAATGCAACAGGTGAAATAGGACTTTTCAAAATAATTTCAGAAAGCTCAACTGCTGCCGGAATCAGAAGAATTGAAGCAATTTCTGGTACAAAAGCTTTGGATTTTGTCAATTCGCAAGAAAAAGTACTAGAAGATTTATCTCATTTACTAAAAACCAAAGATGTAGTAAAGAGTGTAAGCGATTTGCTTTTAGCCAACAAAAAGAAAAACAAAGAGTTGGAAAAATTAAAATTGCTACAAATAGATGATTTAATAAAGGAATTGCTAGATAAAAGTAGCAAAATTAACGGAATTAATATAATTGCTGAAAAAGTAAATTTGGATGCTGGGACAATGAAAAATATTGCTTTCAAACTAAAAAAACAAGAGAATTTGCTTGTGCTTTTGGCCTCTGGGAATGAAGGCAAAGCAATTATTACGATTATGATTACGGATGATTTGGTAAAAAATAAAAACCTTAATGCGGCAAATTTAATTAATGAAATTAGCCCTTTAATAAACGGAGGAGGAGGAGGGCAAGCCAATTTTGCAACTGCTGGAGGCAGTAATCCAAAGGGGATAAAAGAAGTATTTGAGAAAGTAAAGCAACTAATTGTATAAAAAAAACCAGCTAAAAGCTGGCCTTTTATTTTTTAAGAGTTATTTCTTAGAATCTGTAAGATAGCCCTAAGTTAAAGTCACCCTTTCTGTCTCCGTTATCATCCTCACTAACTGGCATATTGTAATTTGGCTCAATGTATAAAGAGTTCCAAACATTAAAAGAATAACCAATTCCAATATTCATGTTATCAGTAGCTTCCTCAGTCGGCATGTTTAATGATACATAGATATTTTCTTGATATATGTAACGGAAGAATAGATCATAACCATCATCTCCTGCAGAAGATCGTAAACCAACAATTATGTTATCGTTTACTAGGTAACCAACACCTATTCTGTCAGTAATGTTTTCTACTCCAAACTCTTCTCCATCAGCTGTTTTAATTAAATCAGTAACAACCATCAGGCTTTGTGCAGAAACAAATAATATTCCCATTGCTAATACTGCTGTTAAAATTAACTTTTTCATTTTTCTATATTTTTTGATTAATATTGAGTGCTAAGATAGAAATGTTTGTTCTAAATTAGGTAAACTCTATTTTCAGTTGTTAACAGCAATTTGTTAGTCATAAAAAGGGTGATAAATAAAAATACTAGATAAAAGACATAAAAAAAGAGCCCCAATGGGGCTCTTTTTTATACTTTGTGTTTTTATCTAATTACGGAGTAATTGATAAAGTTAACCACATGTATTTTACATCTTCTTCAGCACCATCATTATCGGTAGCATATTTGATGCCAACATTAGCATTATCACTCATAGTATAACTAAGGTTTGCTTCAGTTACATTTCTTTCGTAATCATCAGCTTCTGTGTTTGTAACTTTGTGCATTCCAATGCCTATGCTAAAGTCACCCATTGCGTATGAAACAGCAACAGCTAAATCTTCATCATTAGCACTTAAATTACCCATATTACCATGAGACATCCAAGAACCAGCTCCATCACCATAGTTAGAACCTCCCCAACCGAATCCTCCGTCACCACTAGTAGATCTAGTAGCAGAGATAGACATATTGTCATTTACATTGTAAGTAGCACCTAAAGACATCATATCCATATCTTCAGAGCCTTCAACTCCGTCACTAGCTGTGTTATAACTAACAGCTAAATCAAGGTCTCCACCCATCAAAGCATAACCGAAATCTAATCCCATTGCATTAGATTCGTTAGCGTTTGAAATGTAAGTAAGATTAACACTCCAATCACCATCTGATTTCGATACATTAATAAAATAATCAGTTTCCCCTTCTGAACCAACAGAATCAGCTTGATCATTATAAAGACCAAAATCTAAATCCATCATATCATTATCGATAGTGAAAACACCACCATCTCTTGTGTTAGGGTTAGCTGCCCAATCGTTTGCACCGATTAATCGACCGCTACCATACTCAAGAGCTTGACGACCAGCAGCTACTGAAGCATAACCCATAAGGTCAGTAGTAGCATAAGCCTCATTCCATGACATAGTCATAGCATCTCCACCAAGGTCATAGTTAGCATTACCACTAACATTAATACCCCAGCCATTTCCTCCCCAGCTTGCACCAAGAGAGATTCTTTGTTCAGTTGTAAACTGATCATTATCGCCACCCATGTCAACCCTAGTTCTAGAGTCAGCATCCCAACTTTGGGCAGTAGCGAAAATTGTTACAAATCCTAACGCAAGCGTTAAGATGTTACGTAAATTCTTTTTCATAATTAATTATTTATTTGGTTAATACGGTGCAAAGATAAACTTATCCATTAGTATGGACAACAAAAGGTACTACCTTTTTTAACATTTAATTGTTTATATTGGTGTTAAAATTCAGTATATCAAATAGATAGGATGTGTATTTCTAACTTATTTTTGGGTTAAAATTTGAAGTAAAAAGAGTGAAAAAGGGGTGTTTTATGGCGTTTTTTGATAATTAATGGTAATTCCATATTAAAGAAAGAGCGATTTCTTTTCAAACTATGTCATATTCTCTTGAAATAAAAGAATAAAGTCAAATCATTCCTATTTTAAAAACCACTCTAAAATCGGCAGAAATTCTTCTATCTTCTAATTTCTGTAAGTTATCCATTTCCATAGTTCTTTATAGCTTGCTTTTTTCCCGTACATCAGTATGCCTGTTCGGTATATTTTGGCTGCAAATAAGGTAGTAGCAAGGAATCCTGTAACTAGTAAAGCCATTGAAAGTATAAGTTCGGCATTGCTCACTCCAAAGGGTAATCGTACCATCATTATTATAGGAGAAGTGAAAGGAATAAGAGAAAGCCAATAAGCCAATACACCATCCGGATTATCCATAACGGGCTGCATTAATATAAATGATAAAATAAGCGGTATGGTTATTGGTAAAATGAATTGTTGTGTGTCAGCCTCCGCATCCACTGCTGAGCCAACAGCTGCAAAAAGGGCACTATAAAGCAGATATCCTCCCAGAAAGTAAAAAACAAAGGAGATAAGAAGTTGGGCAATGTTTATGCCAGCCAAGGATTTTAAAAGTTCAGATACAATAACAGATTGTTCTTGCCCCATTCCTGAATTTTCAGTAGCAATAGCACTCATATCAAAAAATAAAACTTCAGCAAAAGCAGAGATAATAATGGTAAGAATTATCCAAAGCATAAATTGAGTGAGCCCTACTAGTGCAACTCCTAAAATTTTCCCCATCATCAGTTGAAATGGTTTTACGGAAGAAATAATTACCTCCACAATTCTACTTGTTTTTTCTTCAATTACCCCACGCATTACCATGGTGCCGTACATAAAAATAAACATATAAATAAGGATGCCACACATAAAACTAATTCCGAAACTTACTTCTGCATTTCCGGTAGTTTCCCCTTCTTCTCCAATGATTATTGTTTCCACCTCTATTTGGGTAGTAACACCTTCCAATATTTGTAAATCTATTCCTGCTAGTTCTAGCTTTTGCCTTTGGATAATGTCAGATAATTTTCCCTCAATCTCACTTTGCACACTTAAACTTACTTGCTGATTAGAGTAAAGAGTAAAATTCTCAGCATCCTTAATGTCAAGCAGTGCATAATAAGGGCTTGCCGAAAAATCCTCTTTAATAATATTTACTTCCTCAAATGGAATTTTTACAAAATGTAAATTATCGGTATCCTCTAATTTGGAAGAGAAAAAAATGTTTTCCTCATATAAAGCAATGGTTCTTTTATCATGTCCTTGCATAGCCAAGTAAGTTGGTAAAATGATAATTCCAGCCATAAGAAGCGGACCTAAAATCGTCATTATGATAAATGATCTTTTTCTGACCCTTACTAGATATTCTCTTTTTATGATGAGCCAGATTTTATTCATCTTTCACCGCTTTTATAAAAATATCTTCCATGGTAGGTATTTTCTCCTGAAATGAGAGTATTTCACCTTTTTCTATAAGTGCATTTAGCAACTGATTAGAGGTAGCATTTTCGCTAATCTGAATTTGGTAATTATTATCTGTATTACTAATAATTTGAAATTGCTCAGGCAAAGTAAGATTCTCCGTATTTAGCTTAACTGAAAAGATATTATTCCTAAAATTGTTTTTTATTTTTTTAATCGCTCCTTCCAAAATTGTTTTTCCATTATTGATAAGGGCGATATTGTCGCAAATTTCTTCCACTGATTCCATGCGGTGAGTAGAGAAAATAATAGTCGTCCCTCCCTTTTTTAATTCGAGAATTTCATCTCTTATTATAGCGGCATTTATGGGATCAAAACCAGAAAATGGTTCATCAAAAATAAGGAGTTTTGGCTGGTGTATTACTGTTACTACAAACTGAATTTTTTGTGCCATTCCTTTGCTGAGCTCTTCCACTTTTTTGTTCCACCAATGCAAAATGTCTAATTTTTTGAACCAAAATTTAAGTTTTTCGAGTGCCTCATTATGCGGCATTCCTTTAAGCTTAGCCAGATAAAGCGTTTGTTCGCCTACTTTCATTTTTTTGTAAAGCCCTCTTTCTTCTGGCAGATAACCAATTTGTGAAATGTCAGCCCTTTTAAGAGGCTTGCCATCAAAAATTAGTGTGCCACTATCTGGTGCAATTATCTGATTTATAATGCGCATTAGGGTTGTTTTTCCTGCGCCATTTGGTCCCAAAAGACCGAAAATACTACCTTTTGGAATTTCTAAATTTACTTGATTAAGGGCTGTATAATCTCCATATTGTTTTACTATACCTTTCGCTATGAGGATTGATTTAGACATAAATCTTAGCCAAACATCTCTCTTACTCTGTCAAAAAAGGATTTGTCTTTTGCAGTAGGTTTTGGTTTGAAATTTTCGCTATCACAGCATTTTTCAAAGAATTTCTTTTCCTCTTTACTTAAACTCTGAGGTGTCCATACATTTATATGAACGAGTAAATCTCCTTTTCCATAAGCATTTACAGAGGGCAACCCTTTGCCTTTTAGGCGTAATATTCTGCCAGATTGTATTCCACTTTCTAGTTTTACTTTGGCTTTTCCACTTATTGTAGGAATTTCAGCAGAGGTGCTAAGAGCTGCATCCGCAAAACTGATGTAATGCTCGTAATGCAGGTTTTGCCCATCCCGAATAAGTTTTTCGTGTTTTTCAATAGAGATTAAAACAATCAAATCCCCATTTATTCCATCAAAAGGAGCTGCATTTCCCTTGCCACCCACTTTTAGTTGCATACCATCTTCTACTCCTGGTGGAATAGTAATTTTTACGGTTTCTTCCTTTTTCAGCATGCCGTTAGTATCCGTTCCAGAAGGCCGATTGTCAATACTCTTACCGTTTCCTTTGCAAACAGGGCAAGGGCTTGAGGTTTGCATTTGCCCCAAAATGGTATTACTGATTCTTGTAACCTGTCCTGAACCATGGCAAGTTCCACATGTTTTGTAGGTTACGCCATCTGCATTTACCAATCGGCTCACCTTTATTTTTTTATCTACTCCTTCCGCTACTTCTTTAAGCATTAAAGAAAGGCGAATTCTTAGATTTGTTCCTTTTACAACCCTTTGCCTACCTCTACCGCTCCCTCCAAAAAAACTTTCAAAAGGATGGGCTCCACCAAAAATATCCCCAAACTGAGAAAAAATATCGTCCATGTCCATGCCACCACCAAACCCACCACCGGCAGCACCTCTCATTCCTGCATGGCCGAATTGGTCATATCTTTGTTTCTTTTCTGCATTGCTTAGTACTTCATAAGCCTCTGCGGCTTCCTTAAATTTCTCTTCTGCCTGCTTGTCGTCAGGATTTTTATCAGGATGGTATTTGAGTGCTAATTTTCGATATGCTTTTTTTATTTCTTTTGCATCTGCACTTTCACTAACTCCTAAAACTTCATAATAATCTCTTTTTGCCATAATCTGTTTTTTAGTTAGCTACCACTACTTTGGCATGTCGGATTACCTTTTCTGCTAGTAAGTATCCTTTTTCTACCGTATCAATGATTTTGTTTTTTTGCTTCTTTTTTTCTGCTGGAACCATACTGATTGCTTCATGAAATTCGGTATCCAAGGATTTTCCAATAGGGCAATCAATTTCTTCTAATCCTTTGGCCTCTAATGAAGATTTTAATTTATTGTAAACAAGTACTACTCCATGTTTCTCAT